>JBIKIA010000134.1:0-10079 GCA_044361885.1 Prosthecobacter sp.
GGGATCTCTGGCGCTGCTGCCCATGGTTCCCCTGCTCATCGTCAGCGCCCACTGGGCTCAGGAAACGGCCCCGCTAACGGTGTCCAATCTCCTGAACATCACCAATCACGGCATCCACCCCTATCCGTTGAGTGCCTACCTGCTCACCCAGGTCAGCGCCTGGATTTCCTACCTGCGGCTGCTGGTGCTGCCCATCGGACAAAACTTCGACCACGCCTACCCACTCATCACCAGTCCGCTGGACGCTCGTTTCATCATTGCCTTTCTGATCACCGTCAGCTTGATCGCTGGTGCCTGGCTGTACTTTCGTCGGCAATCGAAAAAGTCAGGTGCCATCGTCCTATTCGGGATGCTGTGGTATTTCATCTCCCTTCTTCCATCATCCAGCATTGTTCCCCTGCCGGACCTCTTCGCCGAACATCGCTGTTACCTTCCCTCGGTGGGCATTTTTTTCGTGCTTGCAGCAGGCCTTCACCGCCTTCTGAATTTTTCCTCCGGGCTTCTTGAAGGTCGGGTGATGCTCTACTCTCTCAGTTCGCTCTCCATTCTGCTACTCTCCATCTCGACCCTGCTGCGAAATGAAGTTCTGAGAAACCGGGAAACCCTTTGGAAAGATGCTCTGGCCAAGGGCTCCAATACCGCCCGAGTCTGGAAAGGACTCGGCATCGTAAATTGCTACTCGGACAAAATCGACGAAGCCGCTCGCTGCTTTGAACGGGCCTTGGAAGTGGACTCGGACGACGTCGAGGCCTGGTTGAACCTATGCACGTTGTACATCAAAACGGTGCAGGCGGAAAAAGCTCTCGAAGCCAGCGAGCGCGGCCTGCGCGCCATGCCACGTTCCGTCCAGATGGTGCAACTGCGCGGCACCGCCATGGTCATGGCCGGGCGTGTACAAGAGGGGTTGAACCACTGGGAAATGATCCTGAAAGCCTACCCCAACTTCCGCCCCGCCCACCTTTCGATGGCGGAGGTGCTTGCTAAGATCGGTCATGAAGAACGCGCCATGCATCACCTTCATCTGGCTGAGCAAAGCGGGGAACTTGATCCCGGGTACGCAATCATGAAAAAGAAGCTTCAATCCCATCTTTCGGCGATGCGATGATGAAAAGCAGCTTCATGGTTCTGCCCACGCTTGCCTTCCTCATCTCCGGTGCCTCGGCGCTTGGCTATCAGATTTGCTGGCAGCGATTACTCGTGATCTTTGTAGGCAGTGACATCCAGTCCATCGCCATCATTGTCGCCACATTCATGCTGGGATTGGGCGGGGGCGCGCTGACTGGAGGCTGGCTCGCCGATCAGTTCTCCGCCCGGCGCAGTCTCTGCTTCTTTGCCTGCACAGAAGTCCTCATCGGACTTTGGGGATTAGGCAGCAAGTGGCTGTACTATGACCTTCTCTGCCAGCAGCTCAGCCACACGATTCACTTTCGGCCCACGAGCACTTTTCTCATCATGCTCGCGCTTCTTCCACCCACGGTTTTGATGGGTCTCTCACTGCCGCTGCTGACCCGTGGAGTGACAAAACAAATCAGTGATGCCGCAGCCCACATCGGCTGGCTGTATGGCATCAACACGGTGGGCGCTGCTGCGGGAGCCATCATCACCACCTGGTTGCTTTTGCCTCAGCACGGAATCGAAGACAGCCTCTCCATCGCCGCCCTCGGCAATATGCTCTGCACCCTCCTCATCCTGCCCCTCATCGCGAACGCAGAGCCCACCACCAGCATCTCGCCCGAGTCTTGTGACACCGATATTCGAGCGCCACTTTCCGCAGGCTTCATCCGCTCTCTTGTACTTTACGCCACCACCGGCTTCCTCGCCCTCGGCCTCGAAATGATGTGGTTCCGTGTGCTCGGTGTCATGATCAAATCCACCGCCTTTACCTTTGGTACGCTAATCAGCTTCTACCTCGCCGGTCTTGGTCTGGGTCACTTCTCGGCACCATCTGGGTGCGCCGCAGCACACGACCTCTCCAGACCTTTTTATGGTTGCAGGCCTCACTGGCTCTGCTGGCTGCCTCATCCCTTGTTCTCGTCCTGCAGCTTGTGCATCACAGCCCCTGGCTTTCCAACCTGCGTGATTACCTCGGGAGTTATGAGCCCGTGGATGTGAACAGCACCATCGCTGAATGGCGCCAACATGGCCTCACGGCCAGGGCAGCCTTGCTGCCGCAGCTTTACCTTGTTCTCCCGCTCCTTCTCATCGGACCAGCCACGCTGCTGATGGGATTAAGCTTCCCGTTCCTACAGAAAGCCGTGCAAAACGATCCCGCTCAGATGGGGCGTCGGTTGGGCTGGCTCCAGGCATCAAACATCGTCGGCAGCGTGCTAGGCACGCTCCTGGTGAGCTGGCTGCTGCTGCCTCTGCTGGGAAGCGCCGGGACTCTCAGATTGCTCGTCCTCATCGGAGCGGCCCTGGGTGCAGTGGCACTCTTCTGCACAGCCGGTGTCACAAGGCTCCAAAAGGGTGTCTGGGCGGCAGTCAGTCTCATGGTCTTTCTGATCATTCCTAGCAGGGACGCACTCTGGGCGCTCATTCATGACACCAGCGCTGAGAAGCTGACACACGTCGAAGACAGCAGCGGTCTGGCCGTCTTGAAACGTGTCGAGCCAAGCCCTGATTCCCTGGGTGACACCGTCATCTTCGTCAACGGCATCGGTCAGAGCTGGCTGCCCTATGGTGGCATCCACAGCCTGCTCGGAGCCCTGCCAGCCCTGCTGCATCCTCGGCCTGAGCACATCGCCATCATCGGACTCGGTTCCGGGGACACCGCCTACAGCGCTGCGGCGCGCTATGAGACTGAAAAAGTCTTCTGCATCGAGATCGTGGAAGGCCAGCTTCAGTCCCTCAAGAAACATGCCGAAAAGCACGCGACTGCCTCTCTGAACGCCCTCCTCACCGAAGATCGCATCCAGCACATTCCTGGCGATGGGCGGTGCTTTCTCAAAATGACCAGCCAGCGCTTCGACATCATCGAAGCCGATGCCCTGCGTCCCAACAGCGCCGGATCTGGAAATCTCTACTCCGAAGAGTACTTCCGACTCATCAGCCGACGCCTGAAGCCCGGCGGCTATGCTGTCACCTGGGCTCGCGTGCGCAGCACTTTCATTCGCGTGTTTCCCCATGTTCTTGATCTCGGAGTCATGCTCATCGGCAGTCTTGATCCCATCCAAGCAAGTGCCGCCGATCTCCGCCGTCGGCTTGGCTATCTTGAAATCCGCGATCACTTCCGCAGTGCGGGCATCCCCATCCGCGAACTGCTCGCCACCTACACCCAGGTGGACTACGGAACTCATCTCATCGACCCCGAGTTTGACCGCTCCAAGCTCGGCGAGATCAACACCGACCTCTTTCCGCGTGATGAGTTCCACCTCCCCGCGCTCTTTGCCGACTGAAACTTGCGCCACTCCCGCGCAGAGCTACAACAGGGTCATGCCCTCGCTCGACCATGAAAACATCCTCCGCGCCGCCGGTTTTCAGCGCATCGCCGGGATCGACGAGGCTGGGCGAGGACCACTCGCCGGCCCCGTTTCTGTCGCGGCCGTAATCCTTCCCACCGACTTCGACCACGCTCTACTGAACGACTCCAAGAAGGCTACTTGGGGCTCAACTCACCGAGTCTGACCACCTTCTCGATCTGGGTCGCGCCTTCGACATCCAAGATGCGGAAGGTCAAAGCGGGGTCGGCCTGACTCCAGTCGATGTCCAAGGTGCCGACGTTCGGCTGATGGAAGGTCTTCGGCAGCAGGCGGAATTTGTTCAGAGTCGGCGTGCCGCGCTGATGGACCTGCGTCATCGAACTGGCGGTGAAATCATAGAGTGGATAAGACGCGCCCTCGGTGAGCGCCGAGAACTCACACCAGTGGCGGTCCCCACTCAGAAAGACGACTCCGCTGGCCCGTGTGCTGGCGATGAGATCGACGAGGCGCTTTTGCTCATGCGGGAAGTTTGCCCAGCTCTCACTGCCGCTGGCCTCGGAGGCAAACTGGATGCTGCTCACGATCAGCCGCAGTTCCGCCGGCTGCTTCAGCGCTCCCTCCAACCACTGCCACTGGGCAGCGCCCAGCATCGTCGTGGAGGTGTCATCATGCGGCACGGAGGCTCCACCCACGGTCCCCTGCTCTTTCGGCACGCGCTTCAGCGGACTGCGGAAGTAGCGTGTGTCTAGCAGGATGACCTGTAGCCGCTTCCCCTCGGGACCGAAGCTGCGGCTCTGATAGACGCCTTCCTGAGCACGGAGCGGCGCACCAGCGGGCACATTCATCCAGTCGAGGAACTCTTTCTGCGACTCGCGACGCTTGGGATAGTCCGCGCCGCCATCATTGAGCCCGAAGTCATGATCATCCCAGGTCGCGAGGACGAGTGATTTTGCCCGGACGGCCTGGAGAAACGCGCTCTGGCTCAGCGCCTGATACTTCGCGCGCATCACCGCCATGTCGGTGGTGTCGGCATAAATGTTGTCCCCCATGAACAGGAAAAGCTCCATCGGCAGCGTGGCCGTCCGGTCCAGCATGGGATGCTCCGTCACATTCAGGCAGGATCCAAAGACGATGTGCTGGAGCGGCTCTGGTGCCTTGCCGAACTCAAAGGGGAAACTCGTCTCGCCAGGGAAGAGCACGGAGAACTTCGGATTCTCCATGCCCTCGATATAATTGCGGAACACCACGGCCAGCGGCGTCTCCTTCGTCGCGCGGATGCGCCAGGCCGTGCTGCCGGGTGGCACCCGAGCCTCACAAGTGCCCGTGAGGACCACCACATCCTCCTCCGCACTCAAAGGCAGTTGCGCATGGCCAGTGAACTCGAACTTAAACTCCGGCGTCACCGGACCGGAGGGATCAAAGAGGAACTCGACGTAACGCCGCGCCAGATCCGCCGCCTTGGCTTTCAGGCTGGCCCGCTGCGCCTCATCCATGGAGGGCAGAACGGCATTGAGCAGAGATGGTTCGGTATTCGGGTCTGCGGCGAAACAGCGAGGATCGACCTCGATCGTGATCGTGCACTTCCCGTCCTGGGTGAAAAAACTCCGCACCGGAATGTCCGGCACCGCATGGGCTTGGGCGAGTCGGACAAGGGCGAAAAAGGCGAGGGTGGAGAAAAAAAGACGCATGGGATGAAATTGAGGCTTGCTTGCAACCTACGCTTATGAACAATCGTTTGATACAGAGCAACAACCAACGTTGCCCCAACACCCACCCAACAAAACTATGAAGAAAGCACTCACGCTCCTCGCCATCTCCACCCTCGCTCTCGGTTCCGCTTACGCTGGCTGCGGCAAGGTCGTCACCAACGAAGGCAAACTGAAGTCCTTCGACGCTGCTACCAAGAAGCTCGTCGTTGAAGGCAAAGACGGCAAAGATGCCACCGTCACCCTCACCCCAAGCACCAAAGGTGCAGACGACGCTGAGAAGCTCGTCGGTAAGAATGTGAAAGTGGACAGCGAGCACGGCAAGGCCACCAGCATCGCCAAGGCTTAATCTGCCCTGACTGATCACGAATCTCCTGGAGAGCCCGGCGGAAACGCCGGGCTCTCTTTTTTTGGCAACCATGCGCGCATCTGAAGACTTGGCACAGTTGCAGGCTTGACCTCTCCACGACTGCGTTGACGGTCGGCATCCGCTTCCCCTTTCTTAGCATGCGACCGCCCAGCCTATTGTCCCTCATCATCCTCATGCTTCCAGTCACCCCTGGCCTGGCTCAAAAACCGGAGGACATCCGCGAGCACACGAGTTCTCTGGGGGAGCGTTTCGTCGTCGTGCCCGGCTCACCGGTGCTCTTTGCCCAGCATGAGACGAATGTAGCCCAGTGGCAGACTTTCCTCGCCGAAAGCAAACTTACCTGGGACTACAAACCACACTTTACACAGGCACCCGACCACCCTGTCGTCGGCGTCACGTTGCAGGATGCGAAGATCTTTTGTGCCTGGCTCACCGACAAGGAGCGCACAGCCAAGACACTCAACATGGCGCAGTCCTACCGCCTGCCCACCCAGGCCGAGTGGGATGCCGCCGCCGTCCTTCTGCGGACGCGCAAGCCAGACCTTACCGTCGATGAACAGGTGCAGGACGAGCGCACCTTTCCCTGGGGAATGCGCTGGCCGCCACCGCCAAAAGCCGCCAACCTCGCTGAAGGCGAGATCCCCGGCTACGAAGATGGCTTCCCTTACACCTCCCCGGTAGGCTCATTCACGGCCAGCGAAGACGGGCTCTTCGATCTCGCCGGCAATGTTTGGGAATGGTGCTGGGATGCTGAGATTCGCGCTGAGCAGGAGGGCATCCTGCGTGGAGGTTCCTGGGCCTACTTCCGCCCTGAATGCCTGCGCTCCTCCTACACCTACCGTGTTCCGGCTGATCTCCGCATGCCCACCGTGGGTTTCCGCTGCGTCTTTGAGGACAAACAACGGAGTGCCGCCCTGCTGGCCGTCGCAGAGCAGAACAAAGAGAAAATCCGCACTGAGCGACGTCAGGAAATGCTCGGAGCTGCTGTCGCCAAATCCGATATCGAAGCGATGAAAAAGAAGCTCATGGGGAGTAATGAAATTACCACGCTGCCAGATGCATCGAAGCTGAAGCCCGCCACTGCCGGGAGTCCTTTCCTGAACTCCCTAGGCATGGAATTCGTCCCTCTGGGCGAGCGTCTGCTCGTCGGCAAAACCGAAGTGCGCGTGCAGGATTTTGAAACCTGGCTCAAAAGCGCCGAACGCTCCTGGGAAAACAAGCCTCCCTACCTCCTTGGCGGCACACACCCCGCCGCCGGATTGACCTGGCAGGATGCCCATGATTTTTGCGAGTGGCTCACCAAACGTGATCGTGCTTTCAAAATCCTCCCCGAATCCGCCAGCTACCGCCTACCCACCGACATCGAATGGAGTCTCATGAACGGCCTGAAAGACGAATCTGGCACCGACCCTGCCACACGCTCAGGAGCCAACAAAACTCACTTCCCTTGGTCGGCCGCCGGCACATTCCCGCCACAAGGCATGACCACCAACCTAGATGCTCAAAACCTGCCCGGATTCTCCGACAGCTACTCCTACAGTTCCCCCGTCACCGCTGAAGCAACGAACGAACTCGGCATCCTCGGTCTCGGTGGCAATGTCTCCGAATGGTGTGCCGACGTCTGGCCGGGTGCTGAAAACGATAGAGTCATTCGAGGTGGTTCCTGGCTCACCTCCGACAGAGAAAAACTCCTCACCTCCACACGCCGTCACTCTCCAGCGACGAACTCGAGCCCAGACATCGGCTTCCGCGTCGTCATCGAACTGCCGACCCCATGAGTTACACTGATCTTCCTCCGGAACTTCTTGCGAAGCCTAGCAAGCCATGGATCACCCGGATCCTCACCGGCATTCTCCTCATCGGTTTGCTCTCTTGGTGGCTTGGCCCTCGCCTCCTCTCAAGAACGCAGTCCGCCATCGCCCGCTATTACGCAAACCAGGCGGCCACTTACATCACCCGAAGCGATTGGGTTCCTGCCTATCAGTCTATCGAAAAAGCCCAATCCTGGCGGGACAATCATCCGCGCGTGCTCCGGGTGCTGGCCGATTTTCTCATCGCCACCAAGGGTGAGCCAGCCTCCATCCTCCACCATCTTCGTCTCATCGAAATCAGCGGCCAAATCACCGAAGCTGACCTCCTCAAAATGGGGCAGATTCATGTGCAGTTGGATGACATCGCAGGCATTCAAGCCACACTGAGCAAACTTTCCCCAGAGGCCCGTGCCCGCCGTCCAGCTCTCGAACTTCTGGCAAATGTGCAACGACTTCAGGGCCAGGGCACGCAAGCTGAGCAGACCCTGCGCTATGCCCTCTCTCTCGATAAAACGGACCCCATGTGCCAGCTCCGCCTCGCGATGATGGACCAGCAGGCAAGCTTTGTCGAAATTCGTGACCAGGCCCGCCTTTCGCTCTGGCAAATGGCGAAAGGCAAAGATGAGGCTGCCCTCATCGCCATCAACACCCTCGCCGACGACGCCAAACTTACCCCAGCCGAGGCAGATTTACTTTTCCAGCACATCGAAGAACACCCAGGAAAAACCGAAGAAGCACGACTCCACGTTCTATCCAGCGTCCTGCGAAACAGACCCGAAAAAAAGAAGGCCACCTTCGCTGCCGAGCTCGTGCGAATGAAGGGACTGACGGCCGACACACTCTTGCCTCATCTCATCTGGCTCCTGCGAGAAAAACAGCCCCAGCTCGTCGTCGAATTCCGTCCGAAAGATTTTTTCACCAAAAGCTCGACCCTCATCCAGCCCTATCTTCATGCACTCGGAGATCTTGGTCGCTGGGATGAAGTGGACAGACTTTTATCGCGCCCCGCAGGCCTTCCTGTCTCCAATGCCTTCATCGCACTCTGGCGTGCCCGTGCCACCACCAATCTCGACCAAGATACCACGCGCACCCGGCAGCATCTCGCCACCGCCTACGAGGCCACCGGCCACGGACGTGAGGCCGTTTTGGCCGCTGCTGCGGCGACTGTCGCCGAGCAGTCTGGCATCTGGGACATGGCGGTTCTTTTTTACACGGGCCTTGCTGAGCACCAACCCAAATCCCGCATCCCCATGCTCGAAAAAGTGCGCCTGGCCGCCCTCAGAGGCCGCGACACCACAGCCCTCCTCGAATCCACCCAAAAGCTCGCTGATTTGCGCCCTGAAAACGCTCAATACTTCCACGACTCCATTTACCTACAGCTCATCTCAGGCCAGAACCTCGAATTGAATCGAAGCAAGCTCACCGCTCAAAAGTCGGCTGAGATCCCAGGTTCCACCGTTTACCTTTGTCGCGCTTTGGCCGCCTATCGATTTGGAGATCTGGCAGATCTGCGCATACACCTCATCGGCATTCGCGATTCCTACATGTTGACTCCCGGCCAGCGTGCCGTTCATGCCGGCCTTCTATCCGTCAGCGGTCAGGTAGGCTCAGCATTCCAGATTGCCGAGCAGATCCCGACCGTCCTCCTTCTCAAAGAAGAGATTGGCTTTCTCCATCGGGCGCTTTGAGCACTTCACACGTTCACGATTTTTCCTCGGTGTCTTCTTCGACCATCATTCCAGGAAGCGTGCGAGCCTTGTCCGCATAGCGATCAAAGCGATTTGAGAGGATGAGCAGCGTCGGTGCCCACAACCCCACGAAGATACCAAACCTCTCGGCGTGCGCCTGCTCCTCTGGAGCATCCCCATTGAGAAACCACCAGATCCAGATCGAAAGGACGATGGAGAGCATCCCTGCCTGAAAGCAGATCGTGCTAAGTGTGCGGCAAATATTCGGGTTCATGCATCCACGCTAACGGCCCGGCACATCGACTCACAAGCCTGAAGCAACATCGGGCCTATCAACGACAAGATTTGCAGCTACAGACTCAAAAGAAGCATCCCCTGAAATACCTGCAATCTCGGTCTGTCGGCCCCGTTAAAGCCGCACACATTTTCGCCAATCATGAAACATCTCATTTTCTCTCTTCTCCTGACTGCACCAGTCTTTGCAGACGATGCCTCGGACATCCTCGCTCAATCCGGCGTGAAAGGAGGCGTCGTCGTCCATGTGGGCTGCGGGGATGGGGCGGTGACGCAGAAGCTACGCGCCAATGACTCTTATCAGGTGCAGGGTCTCGCGCAGGATGCGGCGCAGCTTCCGCTGATTCGCGAGTCGATTTACAAAGCTGGCTTCAGTGGTGCCGTCGCAGTCGATCTCTGGAATGGCAACCACCTGCCCTACATCGAGAATTATGTGAACCTGCTCGTCATCGAGGACGCAGCGGCGGTTTCCAAAGAGGAGATCGACCGCGTGCTCACCCCACTTGGTGTGGCGATGGTGAAGAAAAATGGCGGGTGGGAAAAGATCACCAAAGCCTGGCCGAAGGACATGGATGAGTGGACGCACTACGCCTACGACAGCAAAGGCAACCCAACCTCGAAGGACATGCTCGTCGGGCCGCCATCGCGGATGCAGTGGGTGGGGAATCCGCGCTGGAGTCGGCATCATGATCGCATGTCATCCGTGAGCGCGAAGGTGAGTGCCGGTGGCCGCATCTTTTACATCATCGACGAAGGCAGCCGCATCTCGATCCTCATGCCTGCGAAGTTTG
>JBIKIA010000135.1:0-10052 GCA_044361885.1 Prosthecobacter sp.
GCTTTGGCGAGTGGCAGGATCAGGCTCTCGACGATGATGAATCGCGGATGCGTGGATTTCGGACCATCGGCGGCCATGACGGGCTCGTCCGGCTTCACTGGCGCAGGTGTCGCCATGGGTGCTGCAGGAGCGGGCGCTGTGATGGTGGGCGTGGCAGCGGCATCGAGGCGCTTCTGCGTGAGCTGACGGAACCACACAGGCGCGTCGGGCATTTTGGTGAGCTCTTCGAGCTTCGCGCGTTCGCTGGCGGTGGGTGGGGCGGTGATTGTGGAAACGAAGTTCCAATGATGAATCCAGCCGACTTGTGGACTGCTGCTCGTGCGGGTGAGATCGAGGAGATCCAGCCATTGGTTGGGCGTTCCTTGCTTAGGCGCGGTGCTGGAGGAGAGGTGCTTCAGCACCTGGGTGTAAATCTCGGTGGCGAGCACGTCAGGCATCTCGGGAACGCCACGGAAGGCAAAGACGACCTTGCTCCAGGCCTCCTTCATACGGCTGATCGCGATGAGTGCGGCGGTCTGCACCTCGTGCGGGTCGTCACCCGACCACTGTGGATCACGCACGCCCTGCTGAACGGCTCTTTGCCAGGAACGGAAGTGCGTTACGAGGTCGATGAAGTCATTCTGTGTGCGTGGAGGCATCGATATCTCCGTCGGGCTCAGCGGCTCTCGAATGGCGGCGATGATCTGCTTCAGGGCTTCATGGTGTGCATCGACGAGAGCTTCATCGGCCTCGGCTTTGAGCCAGCTTTTCGTCTCCGGCAGGTTCAGGCGATGTTTCTGCCAAAGGTCATCGACGGACTTGGCAAGGCTGATGGCGCTTTCAGCGCTGGAGGGGCGCACGGATGGAAGTTTCGGAAGAAAAACAAACGCCCCGATGCCAGCGGCGGCGATGACAAGCGCGATGGCGATCATCGGCCAAGGGGAGCGGCGATGCCGCTCTGTTGGCTCAGCAAAGATGGGCGGCAGCGGGCTGCTGGGGATGGCGGTGGTGGCCTGGTGCGGGCTGGGCGCGGTGCGGAGGACGTTGGTGCTTGGTGATGCGATGGGTGCTGGTTTGAGCTCGGGTAGCTTCGGTGTGGGCAGTGACTCTGGCGCGGTGAGATCAAAGGTGGTGCGCACGGCTCCCTCGACTTGCTGACGAATGGGTGAGCTGTGACTCAAGGCGAGCCAACGGAGCTCGGCTAGGTCATCGGTGGGCTCAAGATGGGTGGTGAAGCTGACGAGCCATGCAGCAGTGCCTCCGATAGTTTGCAGGGACTCTTGGAAGAGATCGAGCGCGCCGTCTTCACCCGGCAGAAGCATGAGGCAGCGCTGTGCTTGAGCGGGAAGCAGGGCGTTCGCTGAATTGCCGGTGACTCTTTGCCATGCCCCACTGCCTGGACTGGCGCGGAAGCTGGTGAGGGAGATCTCCTCGCTCGGCTCGAAGAATCGCGGAGCTTCATTCCAAGTCGTGAGCCAGCGCATCTGCTTCAAGACATCGGCGGGCGTGATTCCGGCCTCAGCGGCAGCTCGGGCCTCGCGCGCATCTGCAATGAGGTGATGCGCGAGATGATTCGTTCGGCCCGTGTAGTCCGAGCCAGCATCGCGGATGCAACTCAGTACATGGTAACTCGCGGCTCCGGCATGGATGATGCGATGACTGAGCACGACTCGTCGTGTGCTCAAACCTGACAGGCGGGCGAACTGCGATACGCGCTCCACCGAGGCCACCAGCAGCCCACTCACCGCACGATGCCGTGCCACCGTGCCAAAGCCGGTGCGGCCCGCTTCGAGAAGGCGGGGGGCGGAGGTATAGAGGAGCTGGGAAGCCATGGAGTTAGGAATTTGTCATTTTGCGATCACCACCTCAGGAGCGAGCTGCGACAGGACCCAGAGCGAAGGCACTTCGACCTGCTTCGGCTGGATGGACTGCGGGTCGGGGCCGATGCGGACGTGGCCTTCGCTGTCGGTGAATTGGACGGGGGAGCAGCCGAGCGGGCTGATGGGGAAGTAGGCGACGTTCGAGGAGATGGCCTCGGCATTCGCGACGATGGCGGGGCAGAGTTCGAGGAGGAGTTCGCGGAGGCGGTCGGAGTTTTGGCGGACGTTTTCGAGCAGCAGCGCGCCTTTTTCCACGCATGGCAGAAGCGGGGCATCGCCGAGGAGATGCTCCCAGGTATCGCTCTTGCCGACCATGACGGCGAAGGGGGTATCGATGGTCTGGCGGGAGTCGAGGCCGAGGACGTTTTTAATGCGGACTTCGGTTTCGGCGAGGATGACGTCTTGCTGATCGAGGCGGCGACTCTGGATCTGCGGATCACGGATGCCGCGCAGGCGGGCGCGGAACTCGGTGTTGTGCAGCGGATCGAAGAGGAAAAAGATGCCGGAGGCCACGGCAATGTGCTGGGCACCGGGAGAGTCGGCGCTGTTGCGCGTGGGCTCGAAGTGCTCGCCCGCGTTGTCGTAGAAGACGAGGGCGAAGTCGGTGTCGTGAGCACGACTGCGGGTGAGTTTAAAAACGAAGGGTTTCGGCAAACGAACTTTGCGGCCCTGGCGCGGGAGGGTCTCGTAGAGCATGCCTTCGAGTTCCGTCTTCGCCAGGAAGGCATCCTCCGGTGTCGATGCGGAGAAGAGCTGCGTGCGCATTTGCGTGAGGATGACATTCTCCGAAGGATCGGCATCGCGGAAGGTGACGCCGAAGTTCTGGTAAAGGCTGGTCTGGAGGGTGCGGGTGAGCACGCTGAGGTAGTAGCTTTTGCCTGACGATGGCGCGCCGACGATGCTGAAGATATGATGCGGCGTGTCCATGAAGCCCGGCGGCAGTTTGCGGCGGCAGTGTGGGCAGGCGAGATCAGGCGCGGCAAGGCCCATGGCATCGAGCGCCTGGCCACGATCATTGAAGCGGGTGGCGTGGAAGCGCTGCATCGCGTCCTCGCCGAGCACGGAGTCACCGCGCAGAGTCGCGTGGATGGCGATGTTCATTGCATCACCGCGATCAAACTTGAACCAACAGGTCGGGCAGGTGAACTCGCCATACTCGACATTCACGGGCTCTGAATGCACGGCCTGGACGAGATCTTCGGCAGGGCCGGAATCCATGACGCGCTCGGGGAAGATATGGCGGATGTCTTTGACGAAGAACCCGACATCTCGCAGCCCGGCGGGCATGGCGATGTTATCCTCGGCCTCTTCGGCGGACTGGCGGCGGAGGTGGTCGCCCATCTCGTTGTGATCAAAGGGGCCATACCACTGGCGGGCGCTGGCATCGTAAAAGTGCCAGTGCATGTTGTCCACGAAGTCATTCCACTCGGCGGCATCGGCGAGTGCTTTGAAGGCGAGCGCTTCACCGTTCGAGAGGAGCGTGTGCTCTTCGCCGAGATGCAGGGTGAACTGCGTGCCTAGCGCGCCATCGACGAGAGAAGCGCCCGCGCCATCGGCATGAAGAGTGACTTCAAAGAGGTCGCCGCGCTGCTGGATGGTGCCGAGCACAGGCGGGCAGGAGGGCGAATGCGTGCGGAAGTCTGCGGCAGCGCTCGCGCCGATGATGAAAGGCGTGGCGGCGATGATCGCGCGTTCACCGGTGGCGCAGTTCAGGATGCCGACGCGGGGAGCGGACGAGCGAGGACGAAGGCTGGTCATGACTTGGGGGGATTTTTCGTGGGCTTACCAAGACCTGTCTCAGATTCGCCGGACGCTGACGAGCCTATTTTGGATGCGACGGCATGAGTTGTCTGGGGGGAATGTGTTAAGGGAGTGTAAAAGCAGTGAACGCAGAACCCTGTGATAGCTTCAGGATTGGCGCTTCGTTTGGGAGCGGCCATGAATCGCGCCGTTGTCCTCACTTTATTGTCGTTGGTGTCTCTGCTACCGGTCTCGCAGGCTGAGATCGCGGGAAAGAAGCCCAATATCCTCTTCATTTTGACGGATGATCAGGGCTACGGGGACGTCTCGGCGCACGGGAACCCGGTGCTTAAGACGCCGAATCTGGACAAGCTGCGCGGCGAGAGCGTGCGCTTCACCGACTTCATGGTCAGCCCCACCTGCGCTCCGACGCGCAGCGCGATCCAGACGGGGCGGCATGAGTTTCGCAATGGTATCACCCACACGATCCTGGAGCGCGAGCGCATGGACCCGAAGGCGGTGACGGTGGCGCAGGTGCTAAAGTCGGCGGGCTACACGAACGGGATCTTTGGCAAATGGCACCTCGGTGACGAGAAGGAGTATCGCCCTACGAGCCGAGGCTTTGATGAGCAGTTCATCCATGGCGGTGGTGGCATCGGCCAGAGCTATCCAGGGAGCTGTGGCGATGCGCCGGGGAACCTTTATTTCAATCCAGCGATCCTGCACAATGACCGCTTCGTGAAGACGGAGGGCTACTGCACGGATGTGTTCTTTGCCCAGGCGGCGAAGTGGATCGAGTCGGTCAAGGGGAAGACGCCTTTCTACTGCCACATCTCCACCAATGCACCGCACGGGCCCTACATCGCGCGGCCTGAGGACCGGAAACTCTACGAGGGAAAAGATCTCGGTGCAGACACGGAGAACTTCTTCGGCATGCTGCATAACATCGACGAAAACGTGGGCAAACTGATGGCGAAGCTCGACGAATGGGGCATCGCCAAGGACACGCTGGTCGTCTTCATGAATGACAACGGCGGCACCGCTGGCGTGAAGGTTTTTAATGCTGGAATGCATGGATCGAAGGGCAGCCCGTGGATCGGCGGTACTCGCGCCTGCTCCTTCTGGCGCTGGCCGGGCACGCTGACTCCGGCCGATTGTGGAGCACTGACAGCGCACATTGATGTCTATCGTACCTGGGCAGGACTGGCCGGGGCCAAACTCAGCGCCGAATCGGAAAAGCAGGCCGAAGGGCGCAGCCTGATCCCGCTCCTGGAGAATCCGCAGGCGGCCTGGGAA
The DNA here is from genome assembly GCA_044361885.1 of Prosthecobacter sp. Lineage (GTDB taxonomy): Bacteria > Verrucomicrobiota > Verrucomicrobiia > Verrucomicrobiales > Verrucomicrobiaceae > Prosthecobacter. The sequence continues at coordinate 4,896 of JBIKIA010000135.1, forward strand.
GACCGCTCCCTCTTCAGCCACACCGGCCGCTGGCCGAAGGGCAGCGACTATCAGGCAGCGAAGGCCCGGAATGCCGCCTTGCGCACGACCCAGTATCACCTCGTCAGCGAGGCTCAGGCCCCTGCGAAAGCCAAGGCCAAAGGCGGTGCGGCGAAGTCCGGCTGGCAGCTCTTTGATGTGAAAGCAGATCCCGGTGAGACCAAGGACATCTCCGCCGAGAAGCCCGACGTGATGAAGCAAATGTTGGCGACTTACGACGCCTGGTGGGACTCACTGGCCGGTCAGATCGACCTCAATGAAAAGGCCGTGGGCCCGAAGCTGAATCCCTTCGCCGAGGAATACTGGGCGCAGTTCGGCGGCGGCCCCAGCGAGCAAGACCTGAAACGCATGGACCCGCAGGCGGCCTTCACTTTCGAAACGAAGCGGGCGAAGAAGAAATGATCTGTGCTAGCCTCTGAGGATGCCTTTCCTCCGCTGCCTGATCCTGTCTCTGCTCGCCTGTGCCATTTCGCAAGCGCATCAGGTGCCGAACATGACGATTGAGGCGACGTTTGAGGCTTCGGGGAGCTTTGAACTGAAGGTAAATCTGGACCCGAGGGTGTTTCTTTCGTCGATCCCGACTTCGCTGCCGCCAGTGGCGGCGGACTGGTATTTGGAACAGTCAGCGGAGCAGGTGAAGGTCACCTTTGGGCAGGCGACAGAGCATTTGCAGAAGCATGTGGAGGTGCGCTTTGGCGGGAAGACGCAGCCGCTGGCGGGGATGACCTTTGTGGCGATGGATGGGGCGACGAATCAGCCGGTGACGGCGGAGACGGCAGAGACGCATTTGCTGGGCACTTTCCAAGGCACGGTGCCTGCCGGGGCAGGGGAGTTTGTGCTGGGTTTTGCCCGCGAGGCGCAGGTGAGTCTGATCCTGCTGCTGAAGACGCCGGAGATGGCGGAGCCGAAGGTTCAGGTGCTTTTTCCCGGAGAGAGCAGCCGTGCTATTCCAGTGCCGACAACGTCAGCCGCAGTGATTTCCCCAAGTCCGCTTCAGCGGCGGGAGAACGAATGGCTGGGCTGGCTGGCTGCCGGTGTGCTCGCAGCGGGTGCCATCGGCTGGTGGCTGGTGACGAGGCGGAAGCGGTGAGGCCAGAGGATGTGGGCGGTGGTGAGCAGGGTGAAGTAAAAATGCGCATCCATGACGCGTCCCTGGGCGATGGGTGAGTAGGCGAGCATGGCCAGCACGGCGTAGGCGGCCTTTCCCCCGCACATGAGGCTGCGGAGGGCGGGACCGTAGAGGGTGAGCAAATAGACGATCAGTCCGACGACTCCCATCTCCAGCCACATGGCGACGTATTCATTGTGCGGAGCCCAGCGGGTGGAGGCGGCGCCGACGCCATGCCCGGCGATGGGCTTTTGCAGCACAGCTTCCCAGGCATCGGCGAGGTCTTTGACGCGCTCGGGGGACTTCAGTTTGTCGAAGTCGAGGGTGTAGATGGCTTCGAGGCGGTCAGCGGTGTTTTTGTCCTTCTGGATGCCTTTCGTCGTGCGCTGCTCCATGATGGCAAATCCGACGCCGAGGAGCGGCAGCATGGCGGCACCACAAAGCAAAAGGAAGCCGAGATGGCGACGGGCATTCAGGAAGATGTACGTGCCGCAGAGAACGGCAAAAATGGCCATCCCGCTGCGCCCATAGGTGAGGGCGACGCCAGGCATGGCAGCCACGATGAGGGCGACATTCCAGCGGAAATTCCTGACGAGGGCGAAGCACAGGCCGAGGCACTGGCAGAGGACGATGGGCGGGGAATTGGGGTGGCCATTAAAGCCGCTGAAACGGCCGGGAATGCTGGTGAACTTCGCCACACCGAGGAACTCGGCGATGGAGGAGCCGCTGGTGAGCAGAATAGTGAGGATTGCGGCCCAGCGCATGGCTTTCAGCCCCTGCGGACAGGAAAGCAGGGCCAGAAAGGCCACCACGACCATGAGGACGCGCAGATTGTCCATGATGATCGTCTGCGTGAAGGAGCAGGCGAATCGGTTCAGCAGCAGGGGATCGAGGAAGCGGATCAGCGGCAGGGTGGACAAAAGCAGCGCTGGAAGGCAAAAGCGGGGTCTGCTCAGGGCACAGACACTGACGCACATCATGAATACCAGCGGGGTGAAGAGGCTAGGCTTCAGTGGGGAAATGCCCGCATTGTAGCTGCCAATCACCACGTCAGCGGCCAACAACCCCGCGCAGGTCCCACAGGCCCAGATGGTGAGCCAGTCGAGATGCTTTTGGAAACGGGGGAACATGTGGTCGGAGCGCTAGTTTGGGTAAGAATAAGCGGATAAATTATTGATTCTATAAATTTTATAATTAACTTCTCTGAATGTCAGGTCCTCCATCCCTTGCGCTGATCATCCCAGCCTACAACGAAGCGCTCACCATTGTCGAGGTGATCCGCCGCTTCCATGCGGCTCTGCCGCAGGCGGAGATCGTGGTCGTGGACAACCGCTCCTCGGACAACACGGGCGATCTTGCCCGCCAGACGCTGGCCGAGTGCGGTGCCCATGGGCGGGTGCTTTTTGAGCGTCGCCCAGGAAAGGGGAATGCGGTGCGCCGTGCCTTTCACGATGTGATCGCCGACGTGTACATCATGATCGATGCCGACATGACCTACCATCCCGAGGACCTGCCCGCGATGCTCGCCCCGGTGCTCTCTGGCGAGGCGGACCTAGTGGTGGGAGATCGACTCTCGACGGGTGACTACCGGAAGGAAAACAAGCGTCCCTTTCACAACCTGGGCAATGGCCTAGTGAAAGGCCTGATCAACTGGCTCTTCAAGGTCGATCTGCGGGATGTGATGTCCGGCTACCGGGTGATGACGCGGCGGTTTGTGGAGCACACGCCGATCCTGCGCGCGGGCTTCGAACTGGAGACGGAGAGCACCATCTTTGCCCTCGATAATCGTTTCCGCATTGTGGAGGTGCCGATCAAATACACGGACAGGCCCGAGGGGTCGTTTTCGAAGCTGAACACCTTCCACGATGGCGCGCGGGTGATCGCCACCATCTTCCGCATTTTGCGGGACTACCGGCCCAGCGTCTTCTTCGGCACCATCTCAGTGCTGCTGATCGTGGCCGCGCTGCTGGCAGGTGCTTTTCCCATCTACGACTACATCAAGTTCCGCTACGTTTACCGCGTGCCCATGGCCATCCTCGCGACAGGGCTCATGCTGCTGGGCATGATGTTTGCCGGCATCTCGCTGATCCTCACCAGCATCAACAACTACTTCCGCGCCCTCTTTGAGATGCAAATGATGCGACGTGGCGAAGGTGGCATCAGCCCTGCCAAGGGATCTTCTGAGGTGAGCCAGTCATGATTGCGCGAGTGAATCGTTTTTTGGAAAACCAGGGTCGTACGGACTGCCTGACACGCTGGGCCGTGGCGCTCTTTGTCGGGCATCTGATCTTCTTCATCACGCTGCTGCTTTTGGGCAAAGCAGACGGCTGGGTCATCATCCAGGACTCTCTGGAATATCTGAAGCTCGCCGCCTACCCGCTGACGGATGGCATCTATTCGCTGGATGGCGTGCAATCCTCCGGGAAGCGGGAGCCGGGTTACTCCGGCTTCATCATGGCGTTTTTGGCCTCGGGCATCGTGAAACCGCATGTCTTCACAGCGGCGAATCTCTGGCCCGTGGTGGTCGTGCAGATCGTACTCTACGGTTGGATTTGCGGAATGATCGTTCGGCATCTGGCAACGATCTTCGGCGGTGCGAGCGCCTGGATCGGACTGCTGATCATGCAGGCCAGCCCCATCGCCGTTTATCAGTATTCCATGGGCAATGAATGCCTCTCCACCGTGCTGCTTGGCATGGTCGCGCTGGAGGTGAGCACGCATTGGCGCAAAGGGCCGACTTGGGGCGTTGCCCTTCGCACAGCGCTGTGGCTCGGGCTTCTCGGCATCACGAAATCGGTGAATGTCCTCTTCATCCCCGCGCTCAGCCTTTTGCTCTGGCTGCGACTGCCGGTGAAGTTGCCCAAGATGGGGGTCTTCTTCCTCATCGCATTGCTTCCAGCGCTCGGCTGGACCGCTCGAAACAAGGCCGTCTTCGGCCTGCCGATCATGGGCTCCATCGATGGCTTCAGCTCGCTCTACCGCGCGAACATCCTGCCCTACTATCAGATCTCCTCGCCGGATCATCCCGCCATGCCCGACGAGGCCAAGCTCGCCATCGCCGCCTGCAAAAACGATGCTGAGAAATACCTCTGGTACAAAAAAGCAGCGCTCGACTGGCTGAAGGCGAACCCATTCCAATATGTGAAGCAGTGCATCCACCGCACCGCCGCCATGTTCATCGATCTCTACCGCGAGGATAACATCCCCTGGTGGCGCTACCCCTTTGCTTTGCTGGTGGGGAACGACCAGCTTTTCCTCACCGTCGTGCTGCTTCTTTGTCTCGTGCCGCTATGGCGAAAGCAGGACATCTGGGTGGAGCTGTCCGTGCTCTTCTTCCTCTTCAGCACTGGCATCTATGGCGCGGTGTACGGCCAGGAACGCTACCTGCACCCCGCCTTCTATCTGCTCGCTCCCGTGCATGCCTGGTGCCTCCTGGAGGTGCTGCTCCCCTGGTGGAAAAAGCGCTTCACTTCTGCTGCGCCAGCCACGTCTGGGACATGAGTGCGGTCCATCAATAACAGGCTCTAAATCGTCATCCTGTGAGTCCGCCGCGCGCCGCGCGTCTCCCCATCTCCAGTGAACTCAAAGGTAGAAAAATGGAAGCCCTTGGACAGTTCGGCGGGTCCCTTGGACGGTTCCGGGGGCCCCTTGGACGGTTCCGGGGGTCCCTTGGACAGTTCCGGGGGTCCCTTGGACAGTTCAGGGGGTCCCTTGCACAGTTCCGGGGGTCCCTTGGACAGTTCCAGGGGTCCCTTGGACGGTTCCGGGGGTCCCTTGAACGATTCCGGGGGTCCCTTGGACGGTTCCAGGAGCCCCTTGGACAGTCCCGGGGGGCCCTTGGACGGTTCCGGGGGTCCCTTGGACGGTTCCGGGGGTCCCTTGGACAGTTCCGGGGGTCCCTTGGACAGTTCCGGGGGTCCCTTGGACGGTTCCGGGGGTCCCTTGGAGAGTTCCAGGGGTCCCTTACACAGTTCCAGGGGTCCCTTGGACGGTTCCGGGGGTCCCTTGGA
>JBIKIA010000646.1:0-2977 GCA_044361885.1 Prosthecobacter sp.
TTCTACGCCGCCGTCATCGCCACCAAGCTCAAAAGCACCCTGCCGCGCAGCACAAAGTCCCTCGCCGATGCCGTCAAAGCCGCCCTCCCTCCGCGCACCAGCGCCGATGATGCCGACAGCACCGTGAGCCGCGTCTTCCAGGCCATCCGCATCGCCGTAAACGAAGAGTTCGGCGCTCTCGATGGCCTCCTCCGAGCCATCCCCACCGCCCTGAAACCCGGTGGTCGCGTCGCCTTCCTCACCTTCCACTCGGGCGAAGACCGCCGCGTCAAAAAAGCCTTCCAGGAAGGCGAACGCGCCGGCCTTTACTCCGAGATCTCCGCCGACGTCATCCGCCCCAGCATGGAAGAGCAGCACGCGAACCCCCGCTCATCTTCTGCCAAGCTGCGGTGGGCGGTGAAAGCGGCGGAGTAGTCCTTGGGAGGCTTTTGAACAGTTCTTGCGGCGCGTCCGGAAAATTTCACGAGCGCCTAGCACGCTCTGTGCTAAACCTCCGGCCCCCTGCGCCCAAGGCGCATGATTTCACCCCCTACCGACCATGCCCAAAAAGACCATCCGCGACATCGATCTGAGCAACAAGCGCGTCCTCGTGCGCGTCGATTTCAACGTCCCACTCGACGAAAAAGACGGCCAGATGGTCATCACGGACGCCACTCGCATCCAGGAAACTCTGCCGACGCTGAAGGCCCTGATCGCCGCAGGTGCGAAAGTCATTCTTTGCTCCCATCATGGTCGTCCGAAGGGTCAGCGTGATCCGAAAGAATCTCTCGCTCCCGTGGCTCCTGCGCTCAGCGAGCTGCTCGGCGTGCCGGTCGAGTTTTCCGAAGAGACCATTGGGCCAGTCGCTCTCGCGAAAGCCATGGCGCTGCCTGCTGGCGGCGTGCTTTTGCTGGAAAACACCCGCTACCATGCCGGTGAAGAGAAGAACGATCCCGAACTCGCCAAGGGCCTCGCCGAGCTGGCGGAAGTCTTTGTGAACGACGCCTTTGGTTCTGCGCACCGCGCCCACAGCTCCACCGCTGGTGTGGCCGATTACCTCCCTGCCGTGTCCGGTTTGCTCATGGAAAAAGAGCTGACCTACCTGCACGACGAACTCGAAAACCCCGAGCGTCCGTTTGTCGTCATCCTCGGCGGTGCGAAGGTGAACGACAAGATCGAGGTCATCAATCGCCTGCTCGAAAAGGCCGACACCATCATCATCGGCGGCGGCATGGCCTACACCTTCCGCAAGCTCGTCCAGGGCATCACCATCGGTAAGAGCCTCTACAAACCCGAGTGGGAGCCCATCGCCCAGGCCGCCATCGACAAGGCCAAGGCTCGTGGAGTGAACCTGCTCATCCCGGTCGATGCGATGATCACCGACGCGTTTGATTTCGATGCCAAGAAGCTAGGCACCACGAAGTACACCGGCGTGAACGAAAACATCCCGGACGGCTGGGAAGGCGTCGATATCGGACCTGAATCCGTGAAGCTCTTCGCCGCTGAGATCGCCAAGGCCAAGACCGTCATCTGGAATGGCCCCATGGGCGTGTTTGAAATTAAAGAGTCCTCCAAAGGCAGCTTTGACGTGGCAGCCGCCATCGCCGAAAACACCAGCGCCAAGACCATCATCGGCGGTGGCGACAGCGTGAAGGCCGTGAAGAAAGCCAAGCTCGCCGACAAGATGACCTTCATCTCCACCGGCGGCGGTGCCAGCCTCGAACTCCTCGAAGGCAAAGTGCTCCCAGGTGTCGCCTGCTTGCAGGAGAAGTAATCTTTAAATACCAGACAACCACCCCCATGATCCACCTCCGCAAGCCCATCATCGCCGCCAATTGGAAGATGCACATGACTCCCCAGGAGTCGGACGACTTCCTCCGTTCCTTCGCTCGTCTCGTGCCGGACAAATGCCCGGTCCAGATCGTCATCGCACCTCCTTTTGTCAGCCTCTGCAAAGCTCAGGAAGCCCTGACCAATGCGCGTGAGCAGAACGTGGAACTGGCCGCGCAAAACATGAGCCAGCACACTGCCGGTGCCTACACGGGAGAGATCAGCGCCCGCATGATCAAGGAATGTGGCTGCCGCTATGTCATCCTCGGCCACAGCGAGCGCCGCAGCATCTTCGGTGAAACGAATGCAGTCATCAATGCCAAGGTACTCGCCGCCCTCGAATCGCGCCTGCACCCCATCCTTTGCATCGGTGAAACCCTCGAAGAACGCGACGGCGGCCTCATCGAAAAAGTGCTGGAGAGCCAGCTCCGCGAGTCCCTCGCTGAAGTTGGTGCACGCCGTATCCTCGACTGCGTCATCGCCTATGAACCCGTCTGGGCCATCGGCACCGGCCGCACCGCCAGCCCTGAGCAGGCTCAGGAAGCGCACGCCTTTGTCCGCAAGGTCCTCACCGACATGTTCGGCGAAGACACTGCCCAGAAACTCCGCATCCAATACGGCGGTAGTGTGAAGCCGAACAACATGGCCGAACTCATCAGCCAGAAAGACGTGGATGGAGCCCTTGTCGGCGGCGCCAGCATGGAGCACGGCAGCTTCTGGGAGATCTGCCGCGCCGCCATTGATTGGGTGAACGCGCAGTAATCGTTTTGAACTCTTTGGCGGCAGCGGGCTCGACCTGCTGTCGCCTTTTTCTTTTTAGCCGAGGCCCACGGCGTCGCGCACACGAGCGAGCGTCTTGCGGGCAACGCTGCGGGCTTTTTCAGCCCCTTCTGCCAACACGCGATCCACATACTTCGGATCGGCGAGGATCTCCGCGCGGCGCTCACGGAAGGGCGCAAAGTGGTCGATCATCGCCTGAAGCAGACGCTTCTTGAAGTCACCATAGCCGACTCCACCACGCTCGTGATCAGCGATCATCGTCTGGTAGTCGGCCTGGGAGGCGACGAGTTTGAAGAGCGCGAGGATGCTGCTGTCTTCGGTGGACTTTGGTGACTCGACGGGTGTCGAGTCGGTCTTGATACCCATGATCTTCTTCTTCAGCGCCGGC
>JBIKIA010000769.1:0-2976 GCA_044361885.1 Prosthecobacter sp.
TGCTGGAGATCAATGTCGCGACGGAGTCCTCCAAGCACGGCTTCAGCCCCGTGCAGATCCGGGAGCAGTTGGAGGAGCTTTATGCGCTCGACCGCCTCTACATCCAGGGACTCATGTGCATCCCACCGTTCGACTCCACGCCGGAGACTTCACGGAAGTACTTCTCCCATCTGCGCGCCCTCCGTGATGAGTTGGAAAAGCTCGGCGGCGCGCCCCTGCCCGTGCTTTCCATGGGCATGAGCCACGACTTCGAGGTGGCCATCGAAGAGGGCGCCACCCTCGTGCGCGTCGGCACGGCGATCTTTGGCGGACGCTGATCAGCCGACGATCGCCTCCGCCATTCGCAGCGCTTCCGCGTTCGGCTTCACGTCGTGGACACGGAAGAGCCGGGCACCGAGCTCGCGCATGTGGGCCGTCAGCGCCACCGTCGGCCAGTCACGCGCATCGAGTGAATCATCGCCCAGCAGTTTGCCGATCATGCTTTTGCGTGAGACCCCCACCAGCAGCGGCCTGCCGATCTCCCAAAGCTGCGGCAGCGCGCGCATCAGCGTGACGTTGTGCTCCAGCGTCTTGCCAAAACCAAAGCCCGGATCCAGCGCGATGCGTTCCCGCGCGATGCCGATGCTTTCCAGCGTGCGCAGGCGCTCATCAAAGTAGGCCCGCACCTCCGCCACCACATCCGCATACTCCGGGTGCTGCTGCATCGTGCGCGGCGTGCCGATCATGTGCATGACCACCAGCCCCGCATCCGTCTCCGCCGCCACGCGGGACATCGCGGGATCACCGCGCAGCCCCGTGACATCATTGATGATGTCCGCCCCGGCATCCAGCGCCGCACGGGCCACGTTCGCCTTCATCGTGTCGATGGAGATCAGCGTCTTCGTCGCCGAGCGCACGGCACGGATCACTGGCAGCACGCGCCGCAGTTCCTCCGCCTCCTCCACCGGCTCAGCCCCAGGCCGCGTGGACTCACCCCCGATGTCCAGGATGCCCGCGCCCTCCTCCACCAGCCGTAGCGCATGCTCCACCGCCCGCCCCGAGTCGAGAAAGCGCCCGCCATCGGAAAAGGAGTCCGGCGTCACATTCACGATCCCCATGATCATCCCGCGCGGGTTGAGATCATGGTCCGTGCCGTGGATGCGCCAATGGTGAGTCATGAGTGCATACGAGCCGGGACCGCGAAAAAGTAAAGAAGCAGACCCCGTCTCCAAGTCTCCGCCCCTCAGCTACCGCCGCAGCGCCGTGACCAGCGAGTTGTAGGCCTGCCGCAGCACCTCCACATCAGGATCGGCAAAGGGGAAGTCCAGCGTGACCACCGCGTTCGTGTTCGCGCTCGTCTGGCTCAGCGTGTTGAGCAGACCGTTGTTCAGATCCGTCAGGCTCACCTCACCGGGCAGGCCCTGCGGGCCTTGGGGACCTTGCGGGCCGGGGGGACCCTCCGCACCAGCGGGTCCGGGTGGGCCACCGGGATCACCGGGCTGGCCCTGCGGACCTTGCGGTCCCACAGCACCCGTCGCGCCTTGGGGACCCTGCGCGCCGTCATTGCCACGCGGGATGTCAAAGGTGAGGTGCAGCGTGTTGCCGATCACACTCACGGAAGCATTCGCTGGCAGGCCGGGGTCCAGCGTCGTCACCCCATCCACCACGGCGGAGGTCACGCCGGAGACCGCATCGATCAAGGCTTTGAGACCGTTGAATTGGTTGCGCATTTGCGCCGCATCTGCTGGCGTCAGTTCCTGGGGGAGATTTGGGTCGAAGGGCATGGCGGAGAAGACTTTGAAGGCCGGGAGACTTTGAGACTGGGAGAGGCGCTGCGCGCCGAGACTCTGAGCTAAGAGTCTCCTGCGAAGCAGTCTCGCGGCAGAGCCGCTCTCCAAGTCTCCCAGTCTGGTTTGATCAAGGCACGCGGTGCTCGGCGATGTCGCTCCACGGGCCTTTGACGCCACCGGCGAAGACGGCGCGCAGGCGCACCTGCACCAGACTGCCGGAGGGCAGGCCCGTCAGCGTGAAGGGCGTGGAGGAGAAAATGTCCGCGTGCTGCCAGGTCGGGGCCGCATTCGGAGTCAGATTGATCTGCGCCTCCAGGCTGATGGCACGCTGCGGCTTGGCATTCGCACGCACCGTCAGTGAGCCCGCATTCGGGCCGTAGTCCAACTCCACGCCCGTGATCTGCTGCTCTTCCGGTGGTGGTGGTGAGCCGCCGCCGCCGCCGCTCACATCAAAGGCCAGCAGTACGCACTTGGAGACATCCTTGCCCGTCTTCGGCCAGACATCGGCGGCGTAGTCGCCGATCAGCACCTTCGCGGCAGCCGCCGCCTCGAGTTTCTGAGCCGTGGCAGCCTCGGCTTCAGCCTCCGCCGTCTTCTGTTTTGTGCGCTTGGTCTTGATGAGCTCCGCCGCGGCGAGCAGCTCCACCGAGGTGATGGTAGTGCCCGGTGCCGCCGTGGGGTTGTCAGTCTGCGCCTGCGCCAGCAGGCGCAGTCTGTCTTCGATTTCCAGGTCATTGAGACCTCGGAAGTTGAGCACGATGGGATTATTCATAAGTCGTTTTTTATTGGAGTTAGTTGGCGGAGCGTTCTCGCCATTCCAAATCGCTTGGGGGCTTGACCATAAAAGGCCAGGTTGATTCCACAGGATCGGCATGGAAAAAGCGCGGTTGAAGTGTCTCTGACACGTTGGGCTCTCCGTTTGGGCCAAACCGGGCTCATGAAGAAAGACCAGCGAATTAACGAAATAAAATCAAAATTCGCGAAAAAGGTCAATCCAAAAAAAGAAACCTTTGATTAGGTCACCTCTTCTCCCGAGTCCCAGGCTGCGCCGTCGGTGAAGTCGGGCTTTCTCTCGGGAAAGGTAACCCCGTCTTGAACCCTTGGCAGTCAGGCCCCCAGCCAAGTCTGCGGCTTCAGAGCCACCGTCATCCACCCCTTCAGATAACCTATGATACCGGTAGAGAAGGTAATCTATGCACGTGCAAAG
>JBIKIA010000136.1:0-10037 GCA_044361885.1 Prosthecobacter sp.
GGCGGGGGAGAGGAGCTTTTCACCTTTGAGGATAGCGTTGGTGAAGTTTTGCAGGATCTCCACATGCTGCCCGCCGCTGTCGGAAACTGGGATGTCCATGTGCCAGGATTCGGGCATGGCGAAGGCAGCTTCGGCCTCCATGCAGAATTTGCTCATGGGCTGGCGGTTGCGCTGGAAGTGGATTTTGCTGCCGTCGGTGACGGTCAGGCGACCCTGCTCGCCGGTGATTTCCAGCTTGTTCACGCCTGGGGCCTCGCCGGTGGAGGTGACGAAGGTGGCCGTGGTGCCGTTGTCGTATTGCAGCACGGCGGTGACATCGTCCTCGACTTCGATCTCATGGAAGCGACCGAACTGGCAGAAGCCGCGGACCTTTTGCGGCATGCCGAACATCCACTGGAAGAGATCGAGATTGTGTGGGCACTGGTTCATGAGGACGCCGCCGCCCTCGCCCTTCCAGGTGCCGCGCCAGCCGCCGGTGGCGTAGTAGTAGTTGGTGCGGAACCAGTTGGTGACTTCCCAATGCACGCGGCGGATCTCGCCGAGTTCGCCGCTGTCGATGAGGTCTTTGACTTTTTTGAAGCAGGCGTTCGTGCGCATGTTGAACATGGCGGCGAAGATCTTCGTTTTGTCCGTGTGCGCGGCGATGAGGCGCTCGCAGTCGGCTTTGTGGACGGAGATGGGTTTTTCGACCAAGACGTGCAGGCCAGCTTCCAGCGCTTCGATGCCGATGGTGGTGTGGCTGAAATGGGGCGTGCAGATCAGGATGGCGTCGATGTGGCCCGACTTGATCATGGCACTGACATCAGTGAAGGCTTGCTCACCTTCCTGGAGTGGTGGGATGGTGCCGTGACTCTCGCAGAGGCAGGTGACTTTAAGTCCGGGTACCTTACCGGCGCGAATGTTTGCGAGATGGGCTTTGCCCATGTTTCCGAGGCCTACGATGCCGAGTCTGACGATGTCCATAGTGAGGGGATTGAAGGATTGGTTAGGGCAGCAGGCTAGCGTTTGCCCCCTTGATGGTCAAGCCATGTCACGGTTTGAAGGCACTACTTTTGTGCTCGATTCGAAAAGAACTGGGCCTCGTTGCTCGAGTCCTAACTCAGCAATTCCAAGATCAAGAACCGCCCAGCTTCTTCACCTGATTGGAAAGGCGCTTTAGCAGATTATTGCAGACGTCGTCGCACAGATCGGTGATGCTGGGATCGGCGATGAAGCAGATCACGGTGAGACCTTTCTTGCGGCGACCCACCATGCCGGCATCGACAAGTGACTGAACATGACGCGAGACATTCGCCTGGGTCAGGCCGGTGGCGGCGACGAGTTCGGTGATGTTTTTTTCACCTTCTTCCAAGGCGCGCAGGATCTTCAGGCGGCTGGGTTCGGCGAGCGTGCGGAACCAGGAAGCGATCAGCGCGAGCGCTTCTTCGGAGACAGGAGGGAGTGGTTTTTTTGTGCGCGCAGGCATGTCGGCAAAAAGGGTTTGCAAGCATCTACTATATGCGTATAAACTCATACAGTTGAGTTTGATTATCCTTCAGAACTCTTGCTCGTCAATCACGAATCCTACGGCACTACTATGAAACTCGAAAACATCATCCGAGCCCTCGCAGGAACCATGATCCTGACCAGTTTGGTACTCAGCCAATATGTGAGTCCCAACTGGATTTGGCTGACGGCCTTTGTCGGCGCGAACCTTCTACAATCCGCCTTCACTGGCTTTTGCCCTGCAGAGCTGTTTCTGAAAAAGCTCGGCGTTGGAACGTCCTGTTGTTCAAAAAACTGAGGTCACAGGACGACAACCATATGAAAACTTTCTCACGCCTCCTCCCCGTGCTTTTGCTCGCCGCTTGCGGCGGACATGAAGCAAAACACATCGCGGCTCCAGAGCTGCCGAACCTCGCCGTGAAGGTCCAGTTGCTTAAACTGGAGCCGCATGTGGCGGTGGAGGAGGTCGTGGGTACTATCCGCTCGAAACAACGCGCCGTCGTCGAGGCAAAGGTGAGTGGTCGCGTACTCGAATACACCGCTACACCCGGCGCGATGGTGAAAGCGGGCGATTTGCTCGCGCGGCTCGATGTGCAGGAAATCCAGGCGAAGGTCGATCAGGCCCGCGCGATGCTCGATCAGGCCAAGCGCGACTTTGATCGTCAAAAGCAGCTCATCGCCAGCAATGCGACCACGCGTCAGGAATTCGACGCCACCGAGGCTCGTGTGAAAATCGGCACCGGAGCCGTCAGCGAGGCCGAAACGATGATGAGCTACGCCAAAGTCACCGCGCCTTTCGATGGCGTGGTCACGCGCAAGCTCGCCGACGTGGGTGATCTCGCCATGCCGGGCAAACCGCTGCTCGAAATCGAAGCGCCCACCTCGCTGCGCTTTGAAGCCGATCTGCCGGAGGCGATTCTTGATCGCGTGAAGCTCGGCGAAAAGATGTCCGTTCGTCTCGCAAAGGTCGTGGAAGGCACCGTGAGCGAAATTTCGCCTGTCGCCGATCCCGTGAGTCGCACGTTCAATGTGAAGCTAGACCTTCCGCCGACCGAAGGCCTGCGCACCGGGCAGTTTGGTCGCGTCTCCGTGCCTGTGGCCGAGGTGAAGCTACTGCTCGTGCCGCAAAGCGCCGTTTTGAAGCGTGGGCAGATGGAACTCGTCTTCGTCGCCAAAGATGGCAAAGCCGCGCTGCGACTCGTGAAGACCGGCAAGGCACTAGAAAGCCGTGTCGAGGTGCTTTCCGGCCTCGAAGAAGGCGAACAAATCATTGTGAGCGAAACCGCCAAACTCACCGACGGCCAACCCGTGACGATCCAGCCATGAGCGAGCCTTCCAGTACAGTAGCCATCTCGCTCCCGCGAGATGAGCCAAACGCCCCCGCAAACAGCAGCGGCTTCCAAACTACGAATACGCTGCGTGACGGCGGAAGCCCCCAGCTCATCTCGACGGAGCGAGATGGCCACTCTGCTTCGCATCTCGGCATCGCAGGCCGCATCGCGGCGGCGTTCATCGACTCCAAACTGACTCCGCTCGTCGTCATCGCGTCCGTTTTGCTCGGCGCGGCGGCGATTGTGCTGCTGCCACGCGAAGAAGAGCCGCAGATCAAGGTGCCGATGGTCGATGTGATGGTTTCCATGCCCGGCTCCACCGCGAAAGAGATCGAGGAACGCGCCACGCGACCGATGGAAAAGCTGCTCTGGGAGCTGCCCGGCGTGGAATACATCTACAGCACCTCACGCGACAGCGAGAGCCTCGTCATCGTGCGCTTCAAAGTGGGCGAAGATCCCGATGTCAGCCTCGTGAGACTCACGGAGAAGCTGCGCTCGAACTACGACCGCATCCCGATGGGTGTCAGCGCACCGCTCATCAAACTCAAGAGCATCGACGACGTGCCCATCCTCGCGCTCACCTTGCACAGCGCCCGCTACGATCACCTCACTCTGCGCCGCTTGGCTGCGCAAATCGACGAGGAGATCAAACAGGTGCCGCTGGTGGCCGAGACGACGCTGATCGGAGGTTCACGGCGCACTGTGCGTGTGATGCTCGATCCCGTGAAGCTCGCTTCGCGCAATCTGAGCCCCGCGGGCCTCGTGCCCATGCTCCAGCAGGCGAACCGACAATTCCGTGCCGGAGGCCTCACCACCGGCAACAACGAAGTGCTCGTCGAAACCGGCGGCTTTCTAAAAACAGCTCACGAAGTCGGCGATGTCGTCATCGGCGTGTTCAGCGGTCGTCCCGTTTATCTCCGCGAAGTCGCCGAGATCGCCGACACCGGCGAAGAACCGACGCAATACGTCTTCCACGGCAGCAAAACGAGCGAAGAGCCCGCTGTGACACTCAGCATCGCCAAACGCCCCGGTGCGAATGCGATCAGCGTGGCCGATGAAGTGCTGCGCAAAGTCGATCTGCTTAAAGGCAACGTCATTCCCGCCGATGTCACCGTCAGCATCACGCGAAACTACGGCGAGACCGCGGCGGAGAAATCCAATGAGCTGCTGCTGCACATGGGTATCGCCGTTTTCAGCGTGGCGATTCTCATCTGGCTCACGCTCGGCTGGCGGGAGAGCGGCATCGTCGCGGTGGCCATCCCGGCCACGCTGGCACTCACGCTGCTCGTTTTTTACCTCTACGGCTTCACGCTGAACCGCATCACGCTCTTCGCGCTCATCTTCAGCATCGGCATCCTGGTCGATGATGCCATCGTGGTGGTCGAAAACATTGTTCGGCATTTCCATCTGCCGCAAAACAAGGGTCGCAACTGGTCCGCCATCGCCGTGGAAGCCGTGGGCGAAGTGGGCAATCCAACGATCCTCGCCACCTTCGCCGTCATCGCCGCTGTGCTGCCGATGGCCTTCGTCGGCGGCCTCATGGGGCCCTACATGCGCCCGATTCCGATTGGAGCCAGCGCGGCGATGTTTTGGTCGCTGCTGATCGCTTTCATCGTCACGCCATGGGCTTCGATTCGCATCCTGCGCTGGGGGAAGAAGTATTCGACACTCACTGACGGCACGCCATCGGCCAAAGACCTCGAACATCACGACGCCAGCGAGCACCCCGAAGATTTCTTCACGAAACTCTACCGCCGCATGATGGGACCACTGCTGCATCACACCGGCTGGCGCTGGACGTTTCTCATCGGCATCACCGTGTTGTTGCTCGCCAGCATGGCGACCGTCGGACTCGGCTGGGTGAAGGTGAAAATGCTGCCGTTCGACAACAAGAGCGAATTCCAAGTCATCTTGAACATGCCGGAAGGCTCGTCGCTGGAGCAAACCGCCGCCGTCGCTCGCGAAATGGCTGCTGCGATTCGTACTGAGCCTGAAGTGACCGATTACCAAATCTATGCCGGTGTCGCCTCGCCCTACAATTTCAACGGCCTCGTGCGTCACTACTTCATGCGTCGCGGGGCGAACGTCGCCGACATCCAGGTGAACCTTGTCGGCAAACACGAGCGCAAAGCGCAGAGCCACGACATCGCCAAACGCATTCGCCCCGCCGTCACGGCCATCGCGGACCGCTACAAAGCCCGTGTCGCCATCGCTGAAGTACCCCCCGGACCGCCGGTGCTGCAAACACTCGTCGCGGAGATTTATGGACCTAACGAAGAAGCACGACAGAAGCTCGCCGAAGCTGTGAAGACCATCTTCAAGGCCACGCCCGGCGTTGTGGATGTCGATTGGTATATCGAGGCCGATCAGCAAAAAGCCCGCTTCATCATCGACAAAGAAAAAGCCGCGCTCCACGGCATCAGCGCCGCCACGATCTCGCAGACACTCAAAATCGCCGTCGATGGCGAAAATGTCGATTTGCTGCATCAGCCCGCCGAGAAGGAAGATGTCAACATTTGCCTCGAACTGCCCCGCAGTGCCAAAACCACGCCAGAGGAACTTTTGGCGCTCCGCGTGCGCTCCGGCGATGCCAACGCACTGCCCGAACCCGGTGCCAGCGGCTCGCCACTCGTTCCGTTGCGTGAGCTGGTCAAGGTGGAGCATGTCACCGTCGAGAAGAGCCTCTATCACAAGAACCTCATGCCCGTGACTTACGTCATCGGCGATGTCGCCGGCATCGTCGAAAGCCCCGTGTATGCCATCTTCCAGATGAACGAGGCGCTCAAGAAACTCGACACCCGCGAGTTCGGCGGCAGCGGCGCGGAACTGCAAATCCTCAACGCCTCCATGCCCTTCAGCGATGCTGAACCCGCGATGAAATGGGACGGCGAGTGGCACATCACCATTGAAGTCTTCCGCGACCTCGGCGCGGCCTTCGGTGCGTGCATCATCCTGATTTACGTCCTCATGGTCGGCTGGTTCCGCAGCTTCCTGACGCCCGCTATCGTCATGATTGCCATCCCGTTCTCGCTTGTCGGCATCCTGCCTGCGCACGGTTTGATGGACGCCTTCTTCTCCGCCACCAGCATGATCGGCTTCATGGCCGGCGGCGGCATCGTGGTGCGTAATTCGATCATCCTCGTCGATTTCATTGAGCTGCGCGTGCGTGAAGGCATGCCGCTGAGCGAGGCCGTCATCGACGCCGGAGCCGTGCGCTTCCGCCCCATGCTCCTCACCGCCATGGCCGTCGTCGTCGGAGCTGCCGTGATTCTCGCCGATCCGATCTTCCAAGGCCTCGCCATCGCCCTCATGGCCGGAGAAATCGCCAGCCTGCTCATCAGCCGCATGGCCGTGCCGGTGCTCTACTTCATGGCCAACAAACATTCTCACCCCGAACCCAAATCCATATGAAACCCAACATCGGAACCATCGACCGCGCTCTGCGCATCCTCCTCGGCCTCGGCCTCATCGCCTACGGCATCGTCAATCACTCATGGATCGGTGCCCTCGGTGCCGTGCCACTGCTCACCGCCTTCATCCGCTTCTGCCCGCTGTATTGCCCGCTCGGCATCAGCACTTGCGGCAAAGGCGGCAACGACAAAGGCGGCGGCTGCTGTGGCGGAGGGAAGTGCGGATGAACCTCTCATCCAAACTCATCCCCATCATGTCACGCTTTCTCATCCCACTGCTCATCGGAGCCACACTCGGCTCGCTCATGGGCTACTTCGGCCAGTGCAGCTCCGGCACCTGCCCGCTCACCTCCACTTGGTGGCGCGGTGCCATCTACGGCGGCGTGATGGGGCTGCTGTTTGCTTTCAGTTCGCGTCATTGAAGCCGCCTCAACGCCGCGCGGCGTTGAGGAACTCATCGAGCTTGTTGAGCACGTCCTGCATCTGACTCGGGTTGTAGCTGCCGTCCGCGCTCTGGCCCAGCGTGCTCACACCGTTCGTGTTGTTGCTCGTTTGGGCCAAAGCATTGGCGATGGCGTTGTCGAGCTGTGCTTGGGAAATCTCACCCTGCGGGATGTCAAAGGTAAAGTGGAGTGTGTTGCCAATGACGCTGAGGCTCACGCTGGCTGGATTGCCAGACGGCAGCGTGTTCACTCCATCAACTTGCGCGGCGGTGATGGTGAGGATGGCGTCGATCAGCGCTTTGAGGCTGGTGAGCTGACTGCGCATTTCCGCCGATGAGTTCGGCGAGTTGTTCGCGGGGAGATTCGGATCGAAGGGCATGGCGTTTCAGAAGAATATGAGACTCGGAGACTTGGAGAAGAGGAGACTGCCAGAGGCCGATGGGGGAGCGATGAGTCTCCTTATCTCATCGTCTCCCATCTCATCGTCTGGCTTGGCTATGGGCTCACCGTGACCTTCACCACATCGGTCCAGTCGCCGTTGGGGGTGCCTTTGTCCCAGAACCTCATGCGGTATTCGCGGACTTCGGGGGTGCCTGCGACGAGCAGCGGGCGCTCGTCGATGTAGGGGCTTTCGGTGTCGATGGCGAGGAACTCCCAGGCTCCGGTGCCACGACGGCCTTCGATATACACACCCATATGATTGTATTTGTAGAAGGTGTGCTTCACACACTGGCAACCTGCGCCTTGCAGCATCTCGGTGATGAATTTTGGCACGGCCTTCTCGGTCGCTTCGGAGCCGACGATGCCGAGGTCGGTGGCGATGGCATCGGTCATGGCC
Organism: Prosthecobacter sp.; assembly: GCA_044361885.1. Taxonomy (GTDB): domain Bacteria; phylum Verrucomicrobiota; class Verrucomicrobiia; order Verrucomicrobiales; family Verrucomicrobiaceae; genus Prosthecobacter. Next base: position 7,508 of record JBIKIA010000136.1, read on the forward strand.
GAGGAGAGTTTCATCTTGGCGATGAGGGCGAAAATGCGGTTGAGCGTGCCTGGAAGCGCGGCGGTGACACCTGCGGGCAAGGCGGGCGCGGTGAAGGTGGGCAGCACCATCGCCGCCGTGCCTGCGCCGGTGAGCACATCATCGACGGCATCCGTGGTGGATGGCGAGAAGTTGCGCACGGCGCTGAGCCAGGTGCCGAGGACGTAGTTGCCATATTTCGCGTCATTCACGCTGGCAGTGATGTCGCCTGCGATGACACCGAGGGTGGGGCCGTGAATGGGGAGTTTCACAGAGTAGTTGTCGAGCCAGTTGGCTTGGTCGCCGATACGGCTTGGGAAGTAGTTGGTGCGTTTCACTTTGGATTTAGGTTTGGGTTGAGGTTGAAAGTATTCGGATGGCGTTTGCTGGTCATAGAAGCCGCTGTCCCAGGTGGATTGGTCCCAGTTCATTTGCTGAAGACTTGGAGAGTGTCCTTCGGACGAGACTTGGAGACTCGGAGACTGCGAGACTTGGAGAGGCTGAAACTCCCAGTCTCCTCTTCTCCGAGTCTCCCAGTCTGGACAGGTCTCCCCATCCTCCGGTCGGGGTGATCACTGGCACAGCCGGGGTGCGCCATCCTTGCAGCGGGGTCTTCCATGAATGCGCCGGGGTGTTCCCTCCGGGAAATGGGGAGCCGCCCCGAATGGCGCATTGGCCACCCCGCGCCGATGACTGAGCACGTCGGCAGGCGGACCTGCGTCCATGAGCGGACCGTGGAGCACCCCGCGCCGTTGATGGGCCACCCCGAGCGGCGGAGTAGCCACCCCGAGGCGTTCATGGAGCACCCCGGAAGAAATGGGGCGGCGGTTTGGAGGCTCAGGACCGCCCTTTTGCCCAGGAACACCGTCCCTGAAGCCGGGAACGGCATCCGTGGCAGGAGAAGGCGGGTGGTTGGAGTGAAAAGGAGCTTCATCGCGGGCATCGGGTGTGATGGAGGAGATAAGAGCACAGGCCCCGCGAGGAGCGTTAGTCCGACATTCAGGACGGCCTTTCCAGACTTGGAGAAGGGGAGAACGGCTTCGCCGGGAGACATGGAGAAGAAGCGTCTCCCAGTCTCCGCATCTCCTAGTCTCCCTTTCTTCCGCCGCTGTCCTCGATCCCGCTGAAAAAGCCCTCAAGCGTCTTCTCCACACCCCAGGCCAGCCGAGCCAAGACATGAACGCCGGGGATTGTTTCACCCGCCTCAACCCGACTGATTGTGTCTCGCGAGACACCACACTTCCGCCACAAGGCATACATGCTCAGCCTCGCGGCTTCCCGCAGCTCTTGCAGCCGACGCGGCAACCGCTCGCGGATGCGCTCGGCGTAGTCGTGGGCTTGGTGATTGTCCGGCGCGGAGGGCATGGCGGTTCATCCCCTGAGTTCGTTGAAGATGATCTGCTTGATCTGGGCGTCAAGGCGGGAGCGGGCGACGGCGTTCCAGGCCATGTTGATATTCTTGCGCGACCAGATGCTGGCGATCAGGGAGGTCAGGTTGATCTCCAGGTGCGCGGCCACGTCCTTGCGCTTGACGCCTGCGGCCAACATTTCGCGGGCGGAGGTGAGTATGGCGGCCTTTTCAGCGGGGGAATAGCGTGAGGGACGAGGCATGGGGCGGATGAATATTTGGTTTGAGGGCGGTCCCACGCCGTTGCGGCATCTCGGAAAATGAAAGCACGGCGGCGTGGGCGAATGACCTGGCAAAGAACCCCCAAAACCAGGTCAAAGGGATAGGGAAGAAAGCGAACGAGAACGGCGACGGCGCGTCATCAGGCCCACGAGTCCGAGCATGAGCAGCAGAGCGCGGCTGGGCTCAGGGACGATGCTCACGACAGCAATGTTACCGGAGGTGGTGAAGCGGCTGAAGTCCCACAACAAACCGGAACTGGAAATGTCAGGCAGGTCGAGATCGGCACCTTCATCGTTATTGCCAGTGAGGTAGCCGGAGTTGTAGGTGAAGCCCGTGAAGTTGGTGGCCACGAGGTTGCTCCAGTCGAGCAGGTTAAAGATCTGGCCCATTTGGGGAGTGAAGCTGCTGCCGACGATTTCCAGCTTGCCGGTGGTGGTGAGGAAGTCCAAGGTGTAGCCGGTGCCGCCGGTGGGATTATTAAAGACGAGGCGGTCATGGCTGCCGACGCCGATGACAGCATCCACCAAGGCATTGTAGCCTGCGCTGCCGATGGCGTTCCCGCCAAAGGTTGCATCAGTGGTCGTGGCACCCGAGATGCCCAGGATGATGCTGCCTTGGAGGCTGTGGGTGGTGGCGGAAGCGGAGACCGGCGTGAAGGTGAGGGTGCCGTGGCTGCTGTCTGCCACGCTGTCTCCAGGGCGGATGGTGGAGCCGCTATCAGCCGTGAAAGTGGTGCCTTGGATGACTCCGGTGCCGAGAATGGTGCTGCTGGTCTGCACGGTGACTGCCCCCGTGCCAGTCTTGCCTGTGCCGCTGCTGCCGACTTGGAGGCTGCCGCCGCTGACGGTGGTCGCGCCGGTGGAGGTGTTCGTGCCGGAGAGG
>JBIKIA010000648.1:0-2972 GCA_044361885.1 Prosthecobacter sp.
AAGGCCCATGACGGAGGAGATGTTGATGATGCGGCCGGATTTGCGCTGGAGCATGTGGCGCGAGGCGGTCTTGCTGACGAGGAAGAGGCCGGTGAGGTCCACGCGGAGGATGCGGTCCCATTCCTCGGCGGGAAAGGAGTCGATGTTCACGCGGTGGGCCATGGTGTTGATGCCGGCGTTGTTGACGAGGATGTCGAGGCGACCGTGCGCGGCGATGATCTCGCTGATGGCGGACTCGATCTGTTTTTCATCGGTAACATCCATGCGGAGTGCCATGGCTCCAGGTGTGGCAGAGGCGAGCTGGCGGGCACCTTCGAGATTGATGTCGGCATAGACGACTTTGGCGCCGTTGGCGGCGAGTGAAGCACAGATGGCTTGGCCGATGGCTCCGGCGGCTCCGGTGACGAGGGCGACTTGGTCTTTGAGTTGGACTTTCATGAGTGGGGATAGGTTTAAACGAGGCCGAGGAGAGGATGTTCGATGAGGTGGCGGAGGGTTTGTAGAAAGCGCGCGGCGGCGGCACCGTCGTTCACGCGATGATCAAAGGTGAGGCTGAGCGTGAGGCGGTCACGCGCGGTGAAGGTGCCGTCATCGAGCGGCACGGCCTCGCGCACGATGGCACCGATGCCGAGGATGGCGGACTCGGGGGGATTGATGACCGGGGTGAAGGCCTCGACGCCAAGGCTGCCGAGATTGCTGAGCGTGAAGCAAGCGCCCTGCATGTCTGTGGCTGCGAGCTGACCGGCGCGAGCGGCGGAGATGAGCTTGTGCGATTGCGCGGCGATCTGGGTGAGCGTGGAGGTGCCTACGTCGCGGATGACGGGGACGAGCAGGCCTGCCTCGGTGTCCACAGCGATGCCGAGATGGATGCTTTCGGGGAGCAGGAGATGATCCTCCGCCCAAGTGGCGGCGAGCATGGGATGCTGGCGCAAGGCGGCGGCGGTGAGTTTGACAAGGATGTCGTTGATGGTGGGGATCGCGTGCTGGAGTGATGAAGAGAGGGATTTGAGCTGCTGACGAAAGGCGAGCAGCGCGGTGGCATCGCAGCGGGCGGTGATGGTGACGGGCACAGTAGTCTGGCGGCTGTGCATGAGCCGAGCGGCGATGGTGCGCCGCATGGGCGTGTGCGGCACCTGTTTCATGCCGGTGATCAAGGTTGAAGTGGCTGCGGCGAGGACGTCGCACTCGCGGATGCGGCCGCCTTTGCCGGTGGGTGCGAGGGTCGCGAGGTCAACGCGGTGCTCTTTGGCGGCGCGGCGGGCACGGGGACTGGCGGGTGTCTCAGTGCGGGATTTTGTAGGCAGGAGAGCCGAGTGAAGCGAGACAGACAGCCGAAGGCTGCCCGAAGGGGAGCGAAGCGTATCAATGGGGGCAGGAGAATGAATGAGGTTCTTTGGCCCCGAGTCTTTTGCTTTCTCTTCAAGTTGATTGGAAACCTGTGCGCTCGATACAGGTGCGCTCTCGCCTTCGGCGAGCAAGTAGCCGAGCACGTGCCCGACTTTGATAACGTCGCCAGGCTTTGGGCCGTCGGGCGCGATGTGTAGAATGCCGCTGTCGATGGCTTCGACTTCCTGCGCGGCTTTGTCGCTTTCGAGGCTAAAGATGGGATCGCCTTCTTTGATGAAGTCGCCATCTTTCTTCAGCCAGGCGAGGAACTTGCCTTCCTCCATGGACCAGCCGAGCCGGGGTAATGTGATGTTGATGGGCATGGCTTTGGTCTATTCAGCGCAAAGATTGCGAATGGCCTGGGCGATGGCTTCGGTATCAGGCACCACGGCGGCTTCAAGTGTGGGACTGTAGGGCGTGGGCGACGGTTTGCCATTCAGACGGCGGATGGGGGCGTCGAGGTCGTCGAAACCTCGGTCGGCGAGTTGCGCGGCGATCTCGGCGCTGATGCCGCAGTGCGCGAAGTCTTCGTCCACGATCAAAATGCGGCCTGTCTTGGCCACCGACTGAATAATGGTGTCCACATCGAGAGGCGCGACGGTGCGTGGGTCGATGAGTTCGACGTTGATGCCTTCCTTCGCGAGTGTCTCACACGCGGCGAGTGTCTTGTGAACCATCAGCGCGAGCGCAACGACGGTGATGTCGCTGCCTTCGCGCACGATGGCGGCTTTACCGAAGTCGATGAAGTATTCTTCCTCGGGCACAGGTCCTTTCACGGTCATGAGTTCGCGATGTTCGAGGAAGAGCACAGGGTCATCACAGGTGAGCGCCGTTTTGAGCAAACCTTTCGCATCACGCGGAGACGAAGGCACCACGACTCGCAGGCCGGGGAAGTGCGCATACATCGAGTAATAGCTGCCGCTGTGATGCGTGGCGGCATTGTGTCCTATACCAATGCAGCCGCGCATCAGCACGGGCATCTTCAAGCGACCGCTGCTCATGTATTGCATCTTGGCGATCTGATTGATGATCTCGCCGACGCTATCGAGCACGAAGTCGGCGAACATGAAGTCCACCACGGGTCGCGTGCCGGTCATCGCTGCGCCACCCGCGAGTCCTACAAAGCCACGCTCGCAGATCGGAGTATCGCGCAATCGTTCGGGGCCATGGATGGCAAACAAGCCACTGGTGGTGGCGAAGTTGCCGCCACGAACGCCGATGCCTTCACCCATGACGAAGATCTTCGGATTGTGTGCCATCTCTTCGGTCAGCGCTTCGAGCGTGGCCTTCATGAAGGTCAACTCGCGAGTGCTGGCGCTTGAGGCAGGCACATCACGTAGTGGTCCACTGCGTGGGGCTGCATAGACGTGCGTGGTGGCGCTCTCGGCCGTCGGGTAGGGGCTCTTTTCGGCAAACTCATGCGCTGACTCCGTGAGCGTGGCGACCTCCTGCTCGATGGCGCTTAACTCAGCGTCACTGGCGATCTTTTGATCGAGCAAATGCTTCTTCAATCGAGCAATCGGGCAACGTGTTTTCCACACATCCACGTCTTCACGCGTGCGGTAAGTGAAGTCGCCCATACCTTC
>JBIKIA010000762.1:0-2963 GCA_044361885.1 Prosthecobacter sp.
TCCGATTTCCGACCTTTTGGGTCCGACATCCGTGCTGTTGTGGTCGGATTGCCGACCTTTTCACTCTGACATCCGACCTCGGAGCTGCGCTCTTCGACCTCCGAGGTCGGCGTTTTGAGCCGTAAGGTGCTCATTATCAGCACTTTTACGGAGCTGGCGGGGGCGGAGGTGTGCCGCCGCCGCGTGGGAAGAAGCGCTTGAGGTTGTCGAGCACAGTGTTGGCACCGGGGACGTTGCGTTTGGCGGCTTGCTTCACGTTGTTGTAGAAGCTGAGGTAGGCCAGGTAGGTGTCCACACCGGCAGCGGTGAGGGTGTCTTCGAGACCTTCGCACAGGGCGCACATTTGCTGGTGGAGATCACGCAGCGCGGTGCGCAGGGCACGGTCTTTCGCCACTTCGGTCATATCGACGAAGTTGGGCACCATCTCAGGGTGGGCGGCCATCTCCTGGGAGAAGGCCTCGTCCATGCCGTCGCGAATGCTGCTCATCTTTGGCAGGGAGCTTTTTTCGTCGGCGGTCAGGTTGAGGAGGAAGGGGAGAAGGGTGTTGATCTCTCCGACTTTGGTCAGGATGGCCGTTTTGTCGGCGGGGCTGAGCGTAGCGCTGATGCGGTTGTCCATGGTGGATGTGTGTTGTGGATGGTTAGGCGCCTCCCCATCCCACGCGAGCGACCCGGCGGAGTCCCAAAGAAGTGGGGCTTCGTTCAAGGTCATGTCCCAGGTGAGTTCGGTTGGCATGGCGCGGATGGAATCACACTCGAACGGTTAGGCGATTACAAGAATCCGCCGCGTTTGGAATTTTCGCGCGCGTCAAGAATCGCGCGCGTGTGAGTGAGAAGCAGAAGTTCCGTGGCTGAGAAAAAGTGCGGCGCTGATTTTTTCCTCGCCAACAGGCAGATGTTTCCGCTAACAATAATTTACCGTGAAATTCTGTTCCTGCCTCATGGGCGGGTGACCTGACCGTCATTCTCTCGTGGGGCGGATCTTCCTGATTCAACTCAGGAAGGTCTGCGATGTTCCTGCCGCATGTTCTCCAGCCACCCATTTCACGATGAAGTCCTCACGTTTTCTCCCCTGGTGCCGGTCATGGTCGCGGCGTGTGCCGATTCTGCATGGGGTGCTCATCGCCCAGATGATCCTCATGCCTTTCCCGCCCAGCTCCCAGGCGGTCTGGGTGCCGGCGGATGCGGATGGAGACGGGGTCTTCGAGACCGGTTACGACGACGGCACGCCTGATCCGAATGCGCCAGCGGATCCCCCTCCGCCGCCCACGGACGATTCGGATGGAGACGGTCTCACCAATGCTGAAGAGGCGGCGGCGGGAAGCGACCCTTACAACCCTGATTCCGACTACGATGGCCTCACGGATGCTGACGAGGTGAACCTCACTGGCACCAGCGCCACGATCACAGACAGCAATGGCGATGGAGTCTCCGACTACAACGAGTTCTACGGTAACTACGCCGTGGATACGGACACTTCCGGCACGGGTTCGTCCCCTTATGATTTTGATGGTGATGGCATCGCCGACCCCGTCGATCCAGATCCTTTGTCACCGCAGAATGATCCTGACAGCGATGGCGATTATGTGGCGGATTCCCAGGACACAGACCCCTACAACCCAGCCGTCTGGAGTGATCACAATGGCAATGACATCAATGATGATGCGGAAACGCCAAGCGCGGACATCGACGGTGATGGTGTCTCGAATGAAACCGACTCGCACCCGGCTGACATCAGCCTTTCTAATGACTGGAACTACAACGGCACGAATGATCAGGACGAAGACTGGGATGGAGATGGCGTCACCAATCTTCAGGACTCCCACCCGAACTCGAACACGCTCTGGTGTGACTGGAATGGCAATGGCATCAACGATGACAGCGAAGGCGGCACGGCGGACAATGATGGGGACACTTATGCTGACAATGCCGACTCACACCCCTTTAACAGCAGTCTCTGGGAGGACTGGAACGCCAATGGCACCAACGACAGCCAGGAGCAGAATAATGCCGACGGTGATCCTGCACCCGACTTCCAGGACTCCCATCCGAACGACTTCAATCTCTGGGAGGACTGGAATGGCAACGGCATCAATGACAGCCAGGAACCACCGCCGGATCTGGACCGCGACGATGACCTTTATCTTGATGTCAACGACTCCGATCCAGACAACAACACCCTTTGGAACGACTGGAACCGCAACAACATCAACGACGATCAGGAGACGCCGCCCATGGACAGCGATGGCGACACCCAGGAGCAACATCCTTATTTGATGTTTGAGGGATCAGCGAAAGGACGCGGACAACTCTGTCTTGTGCTAGAGATGGGCGGTGCCGAAGTCGATGGGCCAGGCGTTTGGCTCAACCTCGTAGATGTGCAGGAAATGTTTCAGAACGCTGAGGGCACACCTGGATTCCCCTATCCGAACCCGCTTGATTATCTGGAGCAAGAGCCCCCAAGACCAGCAACACACTTCCAAACCATCAACTGGCCGGGCCGAGGAGCTTTTCAAGCCGAACCGGACGAGACAAATGAGGCAATCGTCTTGGTGCATGGATGGAACATGACTGACCCCGACCGCCGCACATTTTCCGAGAGCTTCTTCAAGCGTCTCTGGTGGAAGGGGTATAAAGGTCTTTTTGCGTCCTTCGCATGGCCGACTTACAACGTTGATCACGACTTCCAAGGCTGGATTCCTGATCACTACAACAAGAGCGAGTATGTGGGATGGAAGTATGGGCCTGCACTCAAGGCTTACATGGACAGCATCTCGAAGTCATCAAAGCATCTGGCAGCCCACAGCATGGGGAATATCGTTGTGGCTTCTGCGCTGAAAGCGGGCCTTCGTCCAAGTAGTTACGTTGCAATGGAGGCGGCCATTCCGGCGGGAGTGTATGATTCAAGCTTCGCCGTAAACAGCTACCAGGACTTTTTGGACGAGGAAGAAACAAACCCCACC
>JBIKIA010000650.1:0-2961 GCA_044361885.1 Prosthecobacter sp.
AAAACGACGGACAAAAAAACTGCGCTCAAGATCGCAAGTGAGTTTGAGAGCGTGGCAAACAAGCGCAAGACACTACTGCAAGTCAGGCGTGTGATAGGTGATCTGACACAAGATCTCCTCGGCGAGGATTTGCGCACGCCGACGGTGCGCGAGCATGTTGAAGGCTGGCTATGCGCGAAAGCACCCAGCAATGCCCCTGCAACGGCTGTCTTTTATCGCAATGCGACCTGCAAGTTTCTGGTTTGGCTAGGGGAACGGGCGGACCAAGAAATCTCCCTCATCACGCGCGCCAATATCATCGACTTCCGCAATGAGAGATCCGCAACAGCCGCGCCCAAGACTGTTAACCATGAAATCAAAGTGCTTCGCATGCTTTTCCGCTCGGCTCGCAAAGATGGCATCATTTCCGACGACCCTGCTGAGTTTGTCGAAACGGTGCGAGACAGAGGAAGCGTTTGTGCTCGTCGCCCATTCACCATCCCCGAACTGCGGGCTGTGCTGGATGTCTGTGACGATGAGTGGGAATCTCTCGTTCTGTTTGGCATTTATTCCGGCCAGCTTCAGCGCCTCCGTTGAAGTCGAACTCACTGACATCACACAGGTCGAAACGGAAGTTCAGAAGCTTTACGCGCTTCTGCAGCATTCCGTGGATCAGGAAATCCAGCACCCCGGGTTCATCCCGGCTGCCAATTCGAACGCTGCCAATCACGGCAACGGTCATTCGGCACCACAGAACGGACGCACCTATCAGGTCAACGGCAACGGTCGCCCCGCTAACGCCAGCCCATCCCCACAGCCAGCGTTCGATCAATGGAACTGCACGCCTGGCCAACGAGGTTTCATCCTGCGCATCATCAGTGACAATAAGATGGACAAGCAGGAGGCTGAAGCGCTGTCCCATCAGCTCTTTGGCATCGGCGTGAAGCAGCTCAACAAGATGCAGGCTTCACAACTCATCGAGGACCTGCTCATCAAGGCAGGTAAACCCGCACGCCAGACCCGCTGGCAACAAACCACCCACGCCCAGGCCGCATGACCACCATCGCTGAAGACTCATCCCCTGAGCTCAGCGAGAAGGATCTCATCACCCGCTTGCAGGACAAGGTCTCAGCCTCACGGCTTTCCTTGTTCCTGCAATGCAGGCTGAAGTTTTTCTTCCGCTATGTGCTCCGGCTGCAGAAGCCTAAAACGCCCTCTCTCCATCTTGGCAATGCGGTTCACGCCGTCTTGAAGAGCTGGAACAAGGCACGCTGGCTGCAAAAGCCGCTCTCGCTCAAGGTGGTCTACGAGACCTACCTGACGGCTTGGGCGGACAACACTGAGGGGCCTGTCACCTGGGAGCCGGGTGAAGAAGAGGCCGATAAAACCACCGGCTGGCGTCTATGCGACACCTACCTGCGTGAAAGCCATGTTCCCGCCGATGTGAAGCCCGACGCCGTGGAAGTCCCGGTGGAGGCGGATCTCAAACCCCACGGTCTGCCACGCCTCATCGGTATTCTTGATCTGGTTCAGCAAGGCCAGATCATTGACTACAAAACCTCCGCCTCGACCCCCAATCCCGAAAAGGTCGCCCACACCAACGAGATCCAGACCAGCAGCTATGCCATCCTCTACCGACACAATACCGGCACGAAGGAAGCGGGCATGCAGCTTCATCACCTGGTCAAACTCAAAAGCCCCAAGGTCGTCATTACCACACAGCCGCCCATGAGCCCTCCACAGCAAACACGGCTGTTCCGGCAAATGGAAGCCTACCTCGACGGACTCCAGCGCTCTGAGTTCATCCCTTCGCCTGGGATGCACTGCTCAAGCTGCGAGTTCTTCAATGAATGCCGCCACTGGCATTAACCCTGACGCAGGCCGGTTCTCCCCATGAGCGGCGGCCTGCTTCTCATCCCCACCCTTTAATAATGAAACATCACATCCTCTTCATCTGCCTACTCCTGCTCACACCCGCAGCGAATGCAGGCTGGTTCTTCGATGATCCGCCAGATCTCGGCCCTGAATACCGGGCCAAGATCGCGAGCCTCGAAGATCAAATGTCGGAACAACACAAAGTCATCGGCCACTGGGTCATTGCCGCGGGCACCCTGGCCTTCGGCTGCGTGTTGTTGTTTGTCATCGGAACCGCCCTCGGGGCAAAAACACGTCAAGACTATGATGGAACCAGAACCATGGAACGAAAGCCCGCGTCAGGTGACAATGGCACCCGGCACAACATGGGCGAAGCAGGTGCGCCAGATCGTCATTCGTCGATGGCAGCCTGAACCACTGAGTGTGCCGGTCGTTGATGGTGACTTACCACGCCTTAGCGCCGTCGAGCGCTCGGCAGAGGTCATCAGCTACACCTGCCGCCGCTTGGAATACTGGATCTCACCGCAGGGAACCCTGCGCGAATGGTTCAAGTTCAATCTGCGGCTCGCATTCGGTCTGGCCGTGCCTTCGTTATTGGTGGCACCGCTTGTCTCATTCGCACTCAAGCACATCAACGTGTGGATCGACACGATCACGAAGACGACCTCCAACCTCGTTCTTGTCCCGCTCTCGGTCTTGCTGGTGATGGGACTCATTGCTGGACTCGTCTCCATCGGACGATCCATCCTGTTGATGCGCACGCGTCAGCAGCCCCGCGATCCCTACCACTACTGATACAGCTCAGTTCACCCCAAAACCTCAATTCAAGAGCCGGATGATCACAGGATCGTCTGGCTCTTTTTATTTCAGAAAGGACACACAGCATGGAAAGCATCACCCTCTACTTTCGCCAAGGCCCGTCAGACAAAGTGTATCAAGCCAGCATCCAGACCAAGGACCAAGGCTACCTCGTTCACTTCGCCTATGGTCGTCGTGGCAGCACACTCAACACAGGCTGCAAAACACAAGCACCAGTCGATTACCAGATCGCCAAAGGCATCTACGACAAGCTCATCAAAGAAAAGCTCGCCAAGGGCTATCGTGCTG
>JBIKIA010000651.1:0-2959 GCA_044361885.1 Prosthecobacter sp.
GGGACGAGCGCGGGGCTTCGGGGGCGGGTTCTTCAGCGGGGGGCTCCGGCTCGGCGGGAGCAGCCGGAGCGATGCGCGATTGTTTGCGCTGCTGGGCGATCTGTTTCCAGAGCTGGGCCTTGGCGGCGCGTGCGTCGAGTTCATCACCACCTGAGGTGGGGAGATGCTGGAACTGATCTTCGGACTGGGGGGAATCGCTCATGCAGGGCGGCGGCAAGTCACAACGGCCAAGGGGGCGAAACCTTGGGAGCATGAAAGCGCGCGAGACTGCGATTTTGTGGGACGTGGTGCAAGACTTTCTTGCCGGAGAGTGAATCGTGCGGGGTTCCGAATTGAATCCGGCAAAGCGGAGGCTATGCATGAGCCGATATGCAACTCAGCCGTCCTTTCTTCGCCATCATAAGCAGTCTCATGGTCCTGGCCTCATGCACGACCACCAGCCAGGTCAGTCTCGACTATGCTTCCGGGGTCGGGCATGTGCAGCCGGGCTCGCCTGAGTTTTCCACGCAGGCATTTGTAGATCGGCGAGATCTCGGCCCGAATGAACTCGGCACAGTGCGCACGCAGATCGGTACGCCGGTGGAGCATGTGCAGATGACCGTGCCTGCGGCGAATGCGGTGACGAATGCGTTTGGCTATGCACTGCAAGTGCGTGGGATGCTGGCTTCTCCGACTGCCGCGAGGTTCACCGTGACCGGCGAGGTTTTGGACCTTCATTGCAAGCTGCTGGTGCATCCCTACGGCTACGCGCGGCTGCGGGTGAGTGTGCTGGAAGCTGCGACGGGGCGTGTCATTCATTCGGGGACGTATGAAGGCGAGCGCCAAAGCTCCGCCTATGTGCCGGGGAGCGGATCGCCCGTCCCTCTGTTGCGGGATCTGACCTCTGGTGCTCTCCAAGATGCAGTGGATCGTGCCTTGGATGATCCGGCCATGAGGGCGCGTATAGGATCAGGTTCTGGCGAAGTCTCTGGATGGCAGCCAGGCATGATTTGAATTATTTTTACCCCAACCTCATGAGTTCTACTTCTCCTCTTCAAGGCCGTGTCGGCATCATCACCGGTGGTGCTCGTGGCATCGGCCAGGCCATCGCTGAACGTCTGCTGCGTGATGGCGCATCTGTCTGTCTCTGGGACATTGATCCTGATGCTCTTGCGGAAGCAAAAGCGGAGCTGGGTGCTCTTGGTCCCGTGGCGACGGCACAGGTGGATGTGACGAGCGCGGAGTCCGTGGAAGCTGCCGTGCAGACCACGCTCGCAGCCTTTGGGAAAATCGACCTGCTGGTGAACAACGCGGGCATTGCCGGCACGAATGCAAAGCTTTGGGAAACAACCCCTGAGGAGTGGCGGCGTGTGGTGGAGATCAATCTGAATGGTCCCTTTCTCTGCTGTCGTGGTGTGGTGCCGCAGATGCTGAAGAACGGCTACGGGCGCATCGTGAACATCGCCTCCATCGCGGGCAAGGAAGGCAATCCCAATGCCGCGCACTACAGCGCCTCGAAAGCTGGCGTCATTGGTTTGACGAAATCTCTGGGCAAGGAACTCGCGACTTTAAACATCCTCGTGAACTGCATCACTCCGGCGGTGATCGAGACGGACATCCTGAAGCAGCTCACGCAGCAGCATGTGGATTACATGCTCTCGAAGATCCCGATGAGCCGCTTCGGTCAGAAGCATGAGGCGGCGGCGCTGGTGGCCTGGCTGTGCTCGGAGGACTGCTCCTTCAGCACAGGCTCGGTCTTTGATCTCTCCGGCGGGCGTGCGACTTACTGACTTCGGGGAAAAGTCCGCTTCCCATCCGCGAATGAGCTGAATAGATTCGCGTCATGCTCAGACGCTCCCTGTTCCCACTCATCGCGGCCATGCCGTTCTCGATGAATGAAGAGGTGAGAGCTGCATTGGCCGGGCGACGCTTGGGGATGGTGATCCATTCTTTCTCCAGCCGATGGCGCGGTCGTTACTCCAGCGTGAAGTTCCCGCCATTTCGCGATGTGCTGGATGCGATGGATTACCTCCGTGGTGTGGGGGTGCATAGCTTGCAGATCGGCGTGGATGGCTGGGACATGGAGTTGGCGAGTCGTGCGCGAGCCACCAGTGAATCCTATGACATGCGTTTGGAGGGCATCGTGAGTCTGCCGCAGGGCCAGGGAGATGCAGAGCGCTTCACACGCGAACTGCGGATGGGCAAAGAAGCTGGCATGACTCTCTTCCGCGTGGCTGCAGGAGGTCGGAGATATGAGAGTTTCACCTCACATGCGGACTTTGAGGTTTGGAAAGCAACTGCGCAGCGGTCGCTGGAATTCGCTGAGACATTGGCGGCCAAGGTGCGAGTGAAGCTTGCAGTGGAAAATCACAAGGACTTCGAAACTGACGAACTCGTAGAGTTGATGCGGGAACTATCGAGTCCGCTGATCGGTGTATGCCTGGACACGGGGAACAGTCTAGCTCTGCTTGAGGATCCACTCGCGGTGGTGCAGAAACTCGCGCCATACGCGTTAACTGTGCATCTGAAGGACATTGCCGTTCGAGATGCGGAGGATGGCTTTCACATGGCAGAGGTCCCTCTTGGCATGGGAATGCTTGATCTGACGGAGATGATCCGCACCATCAGCAGCAAAGCACCACGGGCAGAGTTTTATCTCGAAATGATCACGCGTGATGCCCTGCTCATACCGTGTTTGCGAGATGATTACTGGGCCACCTTTCCGCAGAAATCTGGCCGAGATCTCGTGCGAACACTGGCAATGGTGAGCGCACGTGCGGCGATATCGCCTTTGCCCAAAGTCTCCGACTTGTCGATGGAGGCAATGCTAGCGCTGGAGGAGAGACATGTGCTGGGCTCCTTCCTCGTAGCGGGTGAGAAGCTTGGGTTCAGCCAGCTCCAGATGAAGGCGGTGCAGGAGCATGGGGAGAAGTAGGTTTAGGTGAAGGGGTCGGCTTCAGTTGGGTGTCCCGATGAAGTG
>JBIKIA010000652.1:0-2958 GCA_044361885.1 Prosthecobacter sp.
TGGTATCCTCAAGAGCTCTCCTGACGCAGATGCGCTGCGACAGCGGCTGTTTCGGATGCAGATCGCGCTGCATCATCGCGGGCCGGATGACTCGGGGCTGTGGTTGAATGCGCTGGGCAGTATCGGGCTGGCGCATACTCGGTTGTCCATTCTCGATCTCTCGCCGGGCGGGCATCAGCCGATGGTTTCCCGCGATGGTCGTCGGGCCATTTGCTTCAATGGTGAGATCTACAACTTCCGCGAGCTGCGTGCTCGACTGGAGCGTCGCGGCATCAGCTTTCGCACCCAATCCGACACGGAGGTGCTGCTCCGCCTCTATGAAGATGAGGGCGAGGCAATGGTGGAGAGATTGCGCGGCATGTTCGCCTTCTGCATTTGGGATGAGGACAAGCAGCAGGCGCTGCTGGCGCGTGACCCGCTTGGCATCAAGCCGCTCTATTTTCATGAAGCGGCAGGCTCGCTTGCCTTCGCGTCTGAGCTGCGACCGCTGACCACCAGCGGCCTCTTCCAGCCCACGCTGGATGCCGCCGCTGTGCAGCGCTATTTCGAGACAGGCACGGTGCCGGAGCCGATGACTCTGGTGAATGAAGTGCGGATGCTGGATGCGGGGCATCTCGTGATTTGGAAACCTAACGCAGAGCCTGTATGCCGACCGTTTTGGCAGCTCGACTTCGCCTCCACGAACTCCCCAAGTGATCCCGTGGCTCACACTCGTGAGGCACTGATTGATAGCGTAAGGCATCACTTCGTCAGTGATGTGCCGGTGGGTATCTTCCTGAGCGGCGGCATCGACTCCACGGCGCTGCTGGCTTTGGCGAATGAAACGGGGCATCAGGGCATCCGCACCTTCTCCATCGCTGTCGATGACGAGGCGGCAGACGAGAGTGCCATCGCCCGCCGCACGGCGGAGCATTTCGGCTCGGAACATCACGAGATGCGGCTGGATGCTGGCGTGGCGCGCGGGCTCTTCGAGCGCTTCCTCGGTCACATCGACCAACCGACGATCGACGGATTGAACACGTTTACCGTCTCTTCGCTTGCTCGCGAGCATGGCATGAAGGTCGTGCTCAGCGGGCTCGGTGGTGATGAGTTGTTCGGTGGCTACTCCAGCTTCACGAAGATCCCGAAGATGCTCCGCTGGCATCCCATCCTGCGTCGCATCCCTGGTTTGCTGAGCTTTCTGCCGTATGGCAAACCGCAGCATCGTCGGTTGGCGGACTTCCTGCGCTCTCCGGGGTCGGTGGAGGATGCGTTTGGTGCGCTGCGCGGGATTTTCTCGAAGGGCGAGGCTGCGGCGCTGACGCAGTGGATTTCGGGAAGTCGTTCTCAGTTGGTGCAGACAACGGCGAACAGCGAACTGGAAACCGCGAATCGCATCAGCGAACTCGAGCTCACCCGCTACATGCGCAACCAACTCCTGCGCGACAGCGACGTGATGAGCATGGCGCATGGACTGGAACTTCGAGTGCCTTTCGTGGATAGAATGCTCGTGGAGCAGGTGACTCAGATCCCTGCGGCGCAACGATTGCGTGGTCAAAAATCTTTACTGACGGATGCCGTTCCCGAGGTGCCGGAGTGGGTGGTGAATCAGAAGAAGCGGGGCTTCCTCTTCCCGTATCAAAAGTGGCTCGGCAGCGAGTGGGGAGACGCTTTCAAAAAAGCCACCGCTGGTGCGCCCGTGTCGATGCCGAACTGGTATCAAAAGTGGAGTGTGTTCGTGCTCCAGCATTGCATGAAGAGCCTGGGGATTCGCTGATGAAGGTTCTGCATGTCATCCCCTCTCTCTCGCCCTCGCAGGGCGGGCCGAGCAAGGCGCTGCCTGAGATGGCTCGCGCGCTGGTGCGGTCTGGCGTGGGCGTGGATGTGGTCTGCACGGATGATGATGGCACGGGTCGTCGGATCATTGGCATTACCCATGGTGTGTCCGTGACTCATGCGGATGGTTTTCGCGTGTTCTACTTTCCGAAGCAGACGGAGTTTTATAAATTTTCGCTGCCACTGCTGCGCTGGCTTTGTCGTCATGGGCGTGAGTATGACGTCATCCACATTCACACTGTCTTCTCCTTTTCCACTTTGGCAGGAGCCTTGGCTGCGAGGCTTGCGGGCGTGCCCTACATCGTGCGTCCGCTCGGTGTGCTGAATGTCTGGGGCATGAAAAATCGTCGCCGCTGGATAAAGGCATTGTCCTTTAGCCTGCTCGACAAGCCTGCGCTCAATCGTGCGGCGGCCATCCACTACACCAGTGATCAAGAGGCGGCAGAGGCTGCGCCGCTCGGGCTCGTCCCGCCACCGGTGGTGCTGCCATTGGGCATCGATCTTTCAAGCTTTGACTCCCTTCCTCCGCCTGTAGCCTTGGCGGGCGAATGGCCGCAGGCAGCGGGGAAGTCGGTAATTTTGTTTCTCTCGCGTTTGGATGAAAAGAAGGGGCTGCCCATGCTGCTGGAGGCTTTTGAAAAGGTTCAGCGTGAGTGTCCTGAGACTCTGCTCATGGTGGCTGGCGATGGAGATGCGGCGCTTCAGCAGTCGTTGCAGCAGCAGTCGAGACATCTCGGCATCGAGTCGTCTGTGATCTGGACAGGGCATGTGTCGGGAGCAAGAAAGTTGGCGGCTCTGGCTGGTGCTGATCTCTTTGTTCTGCCTTCGCGCTCGGAGAATTTCGGTATAGCACTTCTGGAGGCGATGGCTGCGGGGCTGCCCTGCGTGACGACTCCAGGTGTGGCTCTCGCTTGCGATGAGGCTTGCCATGACGCCGTCATCCTCACGCCCGTCGATGATGCCGATGCTCTTGCCTGCGAATGCGTGCGGCTCATCAAAGACAGCGACTTGCGGCAAAAACTCTCGATCCATGCACAAGCGGCGGCGCAAAATTACTCCAGCGAAGTCATGGCGGCGCGACTGCTGAAGCTCTACGATCAACTTACCTCTTCCAAAACCAACCACGCATGAGCACCGAAGGCA
>JBIKIA010000055.1:0-14352 GCA_044361885.1 Prosthecobacter sp.
AACGCCCGCCAAAAGCTTCTGGAGGAGAACTCCACCATGCTGCGTGATCAGGTTGGGCGTGCTTTTGCCATTTTACGCTATGCGCACATCCTGACTTCGAAGGAGGCATTGAATTTGCTTTCCATGCTCCGGCTCGGGGCTGATCTCGATCTCATCCCAAACTGCGACCGCTCTCTTCTCGACCTCCTTTTGCTCGAAATCCAACCCGCTCATCTTCAACTCCGCGCAGGCTCGGAACTCACGCCAGAGGAGCGGGACATGCGCCGCGCGGAAATCACCCGCACACGGTTGCAATCCCTCGACGGCCCTTCTAACGTTTCTACAAATCAAACCCCTCCAGAGGCTCCGCCCTCGGATTCCACCCATGAATAACTTCACCCCACGCGCCCAACAGGTTCTGGCACTCGCACGCAAGGAGGCAGACCGCTTCAACCACAACTACGTCGGCACGGAGCACATCCTGCTCGGGCTCATCAAGCTTGGCCAGGGCGTCGCCGTGAACGTGCTCGGCAAACTCGGGCTCGATCTCGAAACCGTTCGTCTCCAAGTCGAGCAGCAGGTCGGTTCCGGCCCCGAAACCAAGATGGTGGGCAACATTCCCTACACTCCACGAGTGAAGAAGGTGCTCGCACTCGCCAGCAAGGAGGCCAAAGCCCTGAACCATAGCTACGTCGGCACAGAGCACATCCTGCTCGGCCTGCTGCGTGAGGGTGAAGGCGTCGCCGCTCAGGTGCTGCGCAACCTGGATGTGAATCTCGACAAAGCCCGCAACGAGATCCTCAAGGAACTCGATCCTAACTTCAGCTCGAACGAAGAGGAGGAAGAGGATGATGCCGAGCCTGTAACGCCCGATGGCAAGAACGAGGAAGATCCGAAGAAGAAAAAGAAGAACGAGAAGACCCCCGCTCTTCGCGCCTTTGGTCGTGACCTCACCGAACTCGCCCAGAAAGGCGAGATGGACCCCGTCATCGGCCGCACGGAAGAGATCGCCCGTGTGATTCAGATTCTCTGCCGCCGCACCAAGAACAATCCAGTCCTCATCGGTGAAGCCGGTGTGGGCAAAACCGCCATCGTCGAAGGTCTGGCTCAGGAGATCGTGAATGGTAACGTCCCCGAGATCCTGCGTGAGAAGCGCGTGATCACACTCGACCTCGCTTTGATGGTCGCTGGCACCAAGTATCGCGGCCAGTTCGAAGAGCGCATCAAGGCCGTCATGGATGAGATCCGCCGCACGAAGAACGTCATCCTCTTCATCGACGAAATGCACACCATGGTCGGTGCCGGTTCGGCCGAAGGCACAATGGATGCCAGCAACATCATCAAGCCCGCCCTCAGCCGCGGTGAAATGCAGGTCATCGGTGCCACCACGCTGAATGAGTTCCGCAAATACATCGAGAAGGACAGCGCCCTGGAGCGCCGCTTCCAGCAGGTGAAAGTTGAGGAGCCCTCCGTCGAGGACGCCATCAAGATCCTCATGGGTCTCAAAGGCAAATACGAGATGCACCACAAGGCGCATTACAGTGACACCGCCATCCGCTCCGCCGTCAATCTCAGCGCCCGCTATCTCACGGCCCGCTTCCTTCCAGACAAGGCCATCGATATCATGGACGAGGCGGGCTCACGCTGCCGCATCGCTGCGATGACGCGTCCTCCCGAACTCAAAGACATCGACGCCGAGATCGAAGCCATCCGCGTAGAGAAAGAAGGCTCCATCAAAGATCAGGACTTCGAGAAGGCCGCCCGCCTGCGTGACCGTGAAAAGAACGCCAAGAAGCGCTACGACGACGTGCTCAGCACCTGGAGACAAAACAACCAGGAGCGCATCGTCGAAGTCGGCGAAGATGACGTCATGTCCGTCATCGCCAAATGGACCGGCGTTCCCCTTCAGCGCATGGAGCAGGCCGAAGCCTCGAAGCTCCTCAAGATGGAAGCCGAGCTCAAAGGAAAGGTCATCGGCCAGGACGAAGCCGTCATCGCCATTTCCAAAGCCCTCCGCCGCAGCCGTGCCGACCTCAAAGATCCGCGCCGCCCCATCGGCAGCTTCCTCTTCCTCGGCCCCACTGGTGTCGGCAAGACCTTCCTCGCGAAGAACCTCGCCGAGTTCATGTTCGGCAGCCCTGAGGCACTCATCCAGCTCGACATGTCCGAGTACATGGAGAAGCACACCGCTTCCCGTCTCATCGGCGCACCTCCTGGGTATGTCGGTTATGAAGAAGGCGGCCAACTCTCCGAAGCCGTGCGTCGTCGTCCCTACAGCGTCGTGCTCTTCGATGAGATCGAAAAAGCGCACCCTGATGTCATGCACCTCCTCCTTCAGATTCTTGAAGAAGGTCAGGTCACCGACAACTTCGGCCGCAAGATCGACTTCCGTAACACCATCGTCATCCTCACCTCGAACGTCGGGGCCGAGCAGATCAAGCGTCAGACCACTCTCGGCTTTGCCGCCATGACGCAGGACCACGCGGACAACGATGCCATCAAGACAAAGATCAACGAAACCGCGAAGAAGTTCTTCAAGCCCGAGTTCCTCAACCGTCTCGATGACCTCATCGTCTTCAAGATGCTCGAGAAGGAACAACTCAGCACCATCGTCGATCTCGAAGTCGCCAAGGTCGTCGCTCGCCTCAAGAAGAAGAACATCGTCATCACGCTGGATGCCGGCGCAGTCGAGTTCCTCGCCAAAGAAGGCTACGATCCGCAATACGGAGCCCGTCCGATGCGCCGCGCCGTCGAGAAGAACATCGAAGACCCGCTCTCCGAGCACCTCCTCCGTGGCGATGTCCGCGAAGGCGATGTGGTCAAAGTCAGCTTCGATGCCGAGAACAAGCGTCTCAAATTCGCCGCTGATGCCCGTCCAGAAGCTGAGAAAGAGACCACTGAGGAATCCATCGCTTCATCCTAGAGTGAGGTAGGCAGAGCTGCCCGCAACGAGTTACCGAGACCGGTCAGCAACCCTGACCGGTCTCATCGTTTCTGGCACAGACGCTGGAGCGCCTCGACATCGCCATACTTCACCGCACCGGGGACAAAGTTCACATCCCAGAAGCTCGTCAGATTGGCAAAGCGGAAGCCATTCAGCTCCGCCTTCACGTTGGAGACGGCATTGCCGAGCAAAGCCCCTGCCACCAATGCCACTGGTGTGGCTCCATCGGTGCCGATGATTTCGATGTCCTTCGCGGGCCATTTGTCGTGGCTCTGCATCATCGCCACCATGGTGAAGGCATCATGCACTCGGCGGGCGAGCAGCGTCGGATTGTAGCCAAAGGTGTAGCCGCTGAACTCGCGGAAGTCGTTCGGCTTAGACTTCAGGTTGTCGCCAGCCTTCGGCTGCTCGGTCGCGCCTTCGAGATAGAGCTGTGGGCAGGCGATGGCGACTCCGGCATCAAGCAGCTTTTTCACCTCAAGCGAAGGCTCCGCCCCATGAATGCTGTCGAAACCTTTGTCCGTGAGCCAGAGCACCGCCTTGCCCTTCCAGTCCTTCGGAAAGAGGAAGCTCGCGGTCACTTCTTCGCCATGCGCGGTGTTTCGCGTCAAACCTTGGATCACCATGTAGTCGCCGCGATCTTCCTTCGCGGTGGCTTCGTAGCTCACATCCGTTCCCGAAGCAGTGCCACGCCCCACGATGGTCTGCCAGGCTTTCAAACTCAGGTCATCCGCCCCGTCCTTGGCCTGCCACTTCGTATCCTGCGCGGTGAACCATTCACACACCGCCTTTTCGTGAGTCGTGCCGACTTGATCACCCGAAGGTTTCGGATGCTCGGCGGTCCAGACGGTGAGTTCGTCCTTGGTGGAGAAAATGAAGTCGCGCTCTTCGAGAGGCTCCTTGTGCCCGATTTGGAAATGCTTGTTGAAGAAGGCATACATCGCCAGCCGCGACGGCAGATTGTAGTTGTGAGGGAACTGCGTGGCGATGTGCGCCGTCACGCGATCCGGCACGTCGAGCATGGCGTAGAGGTTCTTCAGATCTGGCAGGCCTTTCGTCGCCAGTTCCTTCGTCCAGTCATCTGCCGCCGTCATTCCGAGCGGGCGCGGAGCCGTGAGTGCTGCGATGTCGATATTGCCTTGTCCGATGCGCAGGTAGTGGGTGTTTTCACAGGTGCAGCCGCCCTGCATCGCCGTGGAAACCATCACACAGGGAAAGGCAGCCTTAATGCGTGGATCGATTCCCGTAATCATCATCGTCTGCGTGCCGCCGCCGCTCTCGCCGGTGCAGCCGATGCGCTCGGCATCCACACCATCGACACCCATCAGGAAATCCAGCGAGCGGATGCTATTCCAAGTCTGTAGAGCGAAGAAAGTCTGGAGACTCAGATCCGCCTGCGGTGAAAGGAAACCTTGCTTCCTAGCTCCATGGCGATGCTCGTTGAACTGGATGGAGTCAGCATAACCCACCATATCATAGAGGAATGCCGCGCAGCCCAGGCGAGCCAGCCCCACACATCGGGCCTGCATCGGCGAACGCGCACCACTTTCCAGCTTCTCCGCGCCCGTCTCGATCTGCTTTTTCGTCGCAGCCGTGCCTGCGCCGTAATCCTGGAAGCGGCCATCCGGCCAGTGCCCGTGCGGGCAAAGGATGCCCGGCATCTTCGCGGGGCGTGGCTTTGGCAGATACAAATTCCCCGTGACGAAATGCCCCGGCAGGCTTTCGAAGAACGCCCGCTCAATGGTGTAGTCCTCACGCTCCACCCTGCCATGCACCACGGAATTCAGCGGCGTCTTCTCCGGCAGCGGCAGCAGGCCGTTTCCCACTAGCAAACGCTGCTCGATCTCCTGCTTCCGTGCCTTCCATGCCTCAGCAGACTTCACTGGCGTGAAAGGAAAGTAACCCTGCAAGTCGCGCATTTCGCGTTGAGCCAGTGAAGACGCGGCAGAGCCCAGGACGAGGAAGGCGAGGAGGAGACTTGTTTTCATGAGGCTGAGTGTGCTCGAAAATCGCGGCAAATGGGAAGCAAAACTTCCGCTTCTGCATGCACAACCTCGCTCATCAGCCACCGCATCCATAGCTCCCTCGTGATGGCACACTTATTTCTTTAGATTCTCCAAGAACTTTTACCCGGAACCGTTCCAATGCCGGATAATCCATCGCCCTATGAACCTGCATCTCTCATACCTTAGCACCACCCTCGCTGCCTTAATTCTCGGTTCCGCCATGCTGCTTCATGGGCAGGAGCCCAAAAAAGAGGCTACGCCATCCGCGATCACCGACCCCACAGACGCTCTAAAAGGCATCTCGCGTGATGTCATGGGGGACCTTCGTCCAGGATCGCGCAACATGGTCGAAGCGGCAGGCAAGGCCAGCATGGTGACGGCAAAGAATGCCGAGGGGAAAACCGGCACTTTTAACCACTATCGAGCAGTTCCAGCGTCCGGAGGCACCTGATGTCACCCTCTACCGCATCCGCTCCATGCCAGATACCGTCCGCGAGTCGGGCGTGGCCATGGGCGTCTATCTTCTGGCGGTCGGCGATAAGAGCGAGAATGAGAAATTCGCCAAGCTAAAGGCCGGCAGCAAAGTCACCTTCAGTGGCAAGATCAGCAATGCAGAGGTCCTGGGCCGTCAGCGTGCGGAACTTCACCTTGATCTGATGGACGCCAAAATCGTGAAGTAACGCAGCTTCACGCGAGCATCTTCGAGACCAGCTCGCCGTGGACGTTCGTGAGGCGCATGTCGAGCCCCTGGAACCTCACGGCCAGCTTCGTGTGCTCAAAGCCGAGCAGATGCAGCAGCGTCGCGTGCAGGTCATGCACATGCACGGGATCTTGAGTCACGTTGAAGCCGAACGCATCGCTCTCGCCAAGCGTAAGTCCGGGCTTCATGCCACCACCGGCGAACCACATTGTGAAGGCGTTCGGATGATGATCTCGCCCATCGCTGCCGCCTTGCACCATCGGCGTGCGGCCAAATTCGCCGCCCCAGATGACGATCGTGTCCTCCAGCAGGCCGCGCTGCTGCAAATCACGCACGAGCGCAGCACAAGGCTGGTCAGTCAGCCCGCACTGCTGCTTCAGGCCGCCCGTGAGACCGCCGTGATGATCCCAGGCTTCATGGAAGAGCTGCACGAAGCGCACACCACTCTCGATCAAGCGACGTGCGAGCAGGCAGTTGTTGGCAAACGACGCCTCGCCCGGTTTCGCGCCATACATGTCGAGGATGTGTTGCGGCTCCTTCGAGATGTCCATCACCTCGGGGGCCGTCTGCTGCATTCGATAAGCGAGTTCGAAACTGTTGATGCGCGCGGCGATCTCGGGATCTCCCACTTCACCCAGTCGCTCTTCGTTGAGCTGCTTCAGCGCGTCCAAAGTCTGCCGCTGCGTGGCATCGGTGACGCCTTTGGGATTGTTTAGAAAGAGCACCGGCTCGCCACTGCTGCGGAAAGGCACGCCCTGATAAACCGTCGGCAGGAAGCCGCAGCCGAAGTTGGAAAGGCCACCGCTCGGCCCCTTCTGCCCGCTTTGCATCACGACATAGCCCGGCAGGTCCTGATTCTCCGTGCCCAGGCCATAGAGTGACCACGCCCCGAAGCTCGGGCGACCAAAAATCTGTGAGCCCGTGCTCATCAGGATCTGCGCTGGAGCATGGTTAAAAGCGTCCGTCTTCATCGAGCGCACAATGGTCAGATCATCCGCGATCTTCGCCGTGTGCGGCAGCAGCTCGCTGATCTCCGCCCCACTCTGCCCGTGCTTGGCGAACTTAAACTTCGGCCCGAGCAGCTTGCTGTTTGGATTGATGAAGGCCGCGCGGTAGCCTTTCAAAAGATCCGCCGGTGGCAGCTTGCCGTCCCATTTGGCCAGCTCGGGCTTGTTATCGAAAAGCTCAAGATGACTCGGCGCTCCACCCATGAAGAGATAGATGACCCTCTTCGCCTTCGCCGGGTAATGCGGTTTCTTCACGGCCAGCGGACTCACCGGAGCCGCAGCGGCGCTGCTTTGCCCGCGAATCAGATCCAGCGCCGCCAGCGAGGCCATGCCCACGCCGCACTCCTGGAAAAACCAGCGGCGGGTGAGATAGCGGGCGTGCTCGGACTGGAGTTCGCGGTGGAGATTCATGGTCAAAAGAAGCTACGAAGCATTCGCTCCGAAGCGAAACCCTCTTTCGCCCCCGGCGGCGAATGCCATGTCGCCATGCCGGATTGTGCAAGCGAGGCTTACTCCAGCGCCCCCGCCCAGTCACTCGGCATCCGCCAGTCACCACGCGGCGAAAGCGCCACGGAACCGACCTTCGGACCATCAGGCATCGACGAGCGCTTGAACTGATTTTGCGCGAAGCGTCGCAGGAAGACGGCGAGCCATTTCTCGATCACGGCGACTTCGTATTTATCGGCAAAGGCGATGCACGCGAGGTAGCGGATCTTCTCTGCCGGGCAGCCGTGGCGGACGAAGTGGAAGAGGAAGAAGTCGTGCAGCTCGTAAGGCCCGACGGTGTCCTCGGTCTTCTGCTCGATCTGCCCATCGGCGCCGATGGGCAGCAGCTCGGGCGAGATGGGCGTAGCGATGACGTCGTGGAGGATCTCCCCGGCCTCTGCCGCGTAGCGCTCAGTGGCGGCCCACTCGATGAGGTATTTCACCAGTGTCTTCGGCACGCCAGCATTGACGTGATACATGCTCATGTGGTCGCCATTGAAGGTACACCAGCCGAGCGCCGCTTCGGAAAGATCGCCCGTGCCGAGCACGATCCCGCCGGTCTGATTCGCCACGTCCATCAGCACCTGGGTGCGCTCGCGGGCCTGAGCATTTTCATAGGTGATGTCATGCAGCCCGGCGGGATGGCCGATGTCGCTGAAGTGCTGCTCCACGGCCGCTTTGATGCTGATGGTGCGCAAGGTGATGCCCAGCGCCTCGGCCAGCTTTTCGGCATTGCCTTTCGTGCGCTCGGTGGTGCCGAAGCCGGGCATGGTCACGGTCAAAGCCGCACTGCGGGGCAGATCGGCACGCTTCAGCGCCTCGATCAACACCAGCAGCGCGAGCGTGGAGTCCAGCCCACCCGAGAGGCCGAGCACAACAGCCTTGCTTTTGGTTTGCCGAAGTCGGCGGGCGAGACCCGTGGCCTGGATGGCGAAGATCTCCTCACACACCGCGCGGCGGTCCGCCCCCGCAGGTGGGACAAAGGGATGCGCGGAGAGCGGGTGCAGCAGTTCTCCACCAGCGAATGTCTGCCCGAGCGTGAAGCCGATACGCCGGAAGACCGGGCGGGCTTCGTCGTCGCGGAAAGCGGCACTTTTGAAGCGCTCATGCTGGAGCCTCTGGAGGTCCACATCCGCCACAGCGGTCTGAGTTTGGAAGGAAAAGCGCTCCGTCTCGGCCAGCAGCGCGCCGTTTTCAGAGATCAGCCCGTGGCCGGAATACACCACGTCCGTGCTCGACTCCCCTGCCCCGGCTCCTGCATAAACATAGGCCGCCAGACAGCGGGCCGACTGCTGATTCACCAGCCCGCGACGGTAGGGAGCCTTGCCCAGGACCTCGTCACTGGCAGATGGATTCGCCAAAACGGTGGCACCCGCGAGTGCGGCATGACTGCTCGGCGGGATCACCGTCCAGAGATCCTCGCAGATCTCGATGCCGAGCACGAACCCGGGCAAATCAGCAGCAGCGAACAGAAGGTCCGTGCCGATGGGTACGCCATCGACCTCCGAAACAGCGAGCGTCGGAGCCGGGGAGAACCAGCGGCGCTCGTAGAACTCGCCGGAATTCGGCAGAAAGGTCTTCGGCACATAGCCGAGCACCCGCCCCTCGGCGATCACGGCGGCGACATTGTAAAGTCGGCTCTCGACCGCCAGCGGCAGCCCCACGACCACCGCGCAGCCGAGCCTGGCAGTACTTTCTGCCAGCTCAGTCAGACCACGGCGCGCTTTTTCCAAAAGAGCCGCGTGGTGGAAAAGATCCGCACAGGAGTAGCCCGTCAGGCTCAGCTCCGGGAAGACAATGAGCCGTGCCCCCTGCCGCGCGAGGGCGGCCATTTCACGCTTCAGGATGGCCAGATTCACCGCCACATCCCCGAGTACCAGCTCGGGAGACACTGCCGCCACACGGGCAAAACCATGGTTTTCACGAGGACTGGCAGGGGCTGACTGGTCGGGCATGACGGGAATTATAGCACGGATGTGCCAGATGGAAACCAGCGGTGAAGGAGCCTTTTCCAGTCGGCCGCTCGGCTTGTAAGTTCTCTGTCTTGATAGCCTTTGGTCTTGCCACCTTGTTTATAATTACTATAATTCAGCCTCTAACTTCCGTTTTCCTTTCTCACTCACGATGGTTCGCCGCCTCATCCTCTGGTCAGTTCTCGCAGGAGTCTTTCTTGCGGGCGGACTCATGGCGCATCGGAAAGGGCTGCTGGAGGGGGCCATATCCATGCTGGAACAGCGTTTCGGCGATGGCAGCGACCACTACTCAGACGTTCGCTTCCGCGTGGACCTCGTGGACCGACTGAACTACGCGCGCATCGCCTCCAAACAGCCGACTCTGCGCATGGACCCGGAGCTGGACGAATGGCTGCATAAGGTTTTCCCCACCCTCGTGCTCGACGACATGGACTCGATTACCAGCAAGGTTCAGGAAGCCCTGCCGCGCTACTACCACGTCGCCGTCTGCACGGCCGATGCACCGACACTGCGAGACCTGCTGGACCGGTTCCAGGAGTTCGCCGGACGGAGCGCACCGCAGATGACGAACCTGGGCTGTGCAGTGCGCCCCTCCATGGGTGGCCTGAGCCATCAGGCGCTCATCGCCGTCGGCCAGCGGCTGGTTGATTTCAGTCCCGAGTCCCTGACGGAAAGAGATGACGAGGCGTTCTTCAGCCGCTGCCTGCATTGCGATCACCCGCACATCGTAAGAGTCTCACGCCAGCAGCACAGTCTGGGACTTGAATGCCCGAGCTGCCGCCGTACTTACGCGGTGGTGGCAGCCGATCAGGAACACAAGTTCCGCTACGTAAACGAGTTCCTCACCGGCTATGCACCGCCAGCCGTCTTTTCCAAAGACATCGCCCGCATCCACGAGCTCTTCACCATCTGCTCCGCCGTGCATGGGAACTGCATCTACACCCGCGATCCCGGTTTGAAAAAGAATGCCACCGATGCTTGGCAGACGAGTTTGGAAACCCAGCGACTCGGCCAGGGCGACTGTGAAGACTCCTCCATCTACCTCTGCGACTGGCTCATCGCCCGTGGCTACAACGCCCGCGTCGCCCTGGGTCGCTACGGTGATCTCGGCGGTCACGCCTGGGTCGTGGTGAAGATGAACGATGTCGAATACCTCCTGGAATCCACCGAGTCCGCCCCTGATCCGCGAGATCCGCCGCTCGTGTCGAAAGTCGGCAGCCGCTATGTGCCGGAGGTGCTCTTTGACCGCTTCGGTATCTATGTCCGCTCCACTCCTGGTCAGGCATGGCGCAGCCAGGATGCCTACTTCTCCTCAAAGACCTGGGCGCGCGTGGAGCCGCGAATGCTGAATCCGTCGAGTGAGCCGCTGGTGGGTTCCGTGCAGACCGGCCACAGCAAGCCGATCGACCCCTCCAAGATGGCGCGGACGAACACGCCCAATCCGGCAGCGGCGCCCTTCATGGAGCTGGAGGAGATCCCGCGCGGTGCCGAGATCTGGCAGATGCCTCTGCCGATGAGCCTGAAGGGTGTGAAGTGATCCGGCCAGCGGGCGCGTTTTCAAAGTTTGCACGGAAGGCAGGCGGATGCTCCAGTAATGATGATGCCTCCCCCGCGCTGCCTTTTCCCTCTCCTGCTTCTCTGTCTGCTGGCTGCGCCGCTCCATGCGGTGACGAAGTCCACGAAGAAACGCAGCGCCAGCGCCTCGGGGAAGCCGAACGTACTCTTCATCATCGCGGATGATCTGCGTGACTATGTCGGCTGGATGGGCGGGCATCCGCAGGCGAAGACGCCGAACATGGACCGGCTGGCGAAGCTGGGGATGCGCTTTACGAATGCGCACTGCAACTACGCGCTGTGCAATCCCTCCCGCACATCTTTGCTGACGGGGATGATGCCCTCCAGCAGCGGGGTCTTCGGCAATGAACAAGACTGGCGGCGCAGCGTGCAGATCGCCGGGAAACCGACGCTGCCGGAGCACTTCAAGGCGCTGGGTTATGCGACGGCGGCGGGGGGCAAGATCTTCCACGCGAACCATGGCGGACCTGAGGGGAAACTGGCTGGCTGGCATGGCGGGCGGCGGGGCTTTGAGCAGGATGCGGCCTGGGATGTGCGCTTCCCGGAAGCGGGCACGCAGATCCCGGATCTGCCGGTGCATACAGGACAGAATTTCAATGGCCTGAACATCTGGCACTGGGACTGGGGCCAGATCGATGTACCGGACGAATTGACCGACGACGGTGCGGTGGTGTCTTGGGCCTCGGATCAACTGCGCAAGAAAAGCAGCAAGCCATTCTTTCTCGCCGTGGGGCTGTATCGCCCGCACTCGCCCTGGTATGTGCCGAAGGCTTACTTTGACATGTTCCCCATCGAGACCATCCAGCTCCCGGAGGTGAAAACGGATGACCTCGCCGATATGCCCGCCTTTGCCAAGACCCACGACAAACCGGGCAGCCATCACGACGAGATCGTGAAGCACGGCAAGTGGAAGGAGGCTGTGCAGGCTTATCTCGCCAACGTCGCCTTTTGTGATGCGATGCTGGGACGCGTGATCGAGGCGCTGGAAGCCGGGCCGAACGCGAAGAATACGATCGTCGTCTTCACCTCCGACCACGGCTGGTATCTCGGGGAGAAGCACATGTGGCACAAAGGTAAGCTATGGGAGGAAACTACGCGCGTGCCGCTGAGCATCGTGGCTCCCGGTGTGACACAGCCGGACACGGTGAGCTCGGAGCCGGTCTCGCTGATCGATCTCTACCCGACGCTCTGCGAGCTGACGAAGACGAAAGCGCCCGAGCATCTCGATGGAAGCAGCCTTGCCCCGCTGCTGCGTGATCCTGCGGCGAAGAGCCCACGCCCAGCCATCACAGTCATGGGTGGAGGTGGCAAAGCCAGTTATGCCGCGCGCACGGACCAATGGCGCTACATCCGCTACGCCGATGGCAGCGAGGAGCTGTACGATCATCTGACTGATCCGCATGAGTGGACGAATGTGGCCGCTGATCCAGCAAACGAGCTGCTGAAGAAGGACATTGCCGGGTTCTTCCCGGATGAATTTCTGAGCTCCTCGCGTCCGGTGGCCGAGATCGCCACGGAGCCGAGCCCTGATGGCTCCATTCATCTCGATCTCAAGCCGGGTGATGAACTCAGTGCTGCCCAGTCGCCAATCCTCGAAGGGCGAGGCTTCTTCATCGAGACCTCTTTTGAATACGATCCGAAAGTCGATGCTGACAGCAGTCTGGTCTTCCATGGCGATGCGCAGCTCGGCTACGCCTTTCACCTCGTGGCCGGCAAGCCGACGCTGAGTGTGTTTAAAGATGGCGAGTCCACCTCGGTCATTGGCGATGGTCTGGAGAAAGGCACCTGCCACGTCCGTGCAAGCATGGATGCCGACGGGCTGATGTCTCTGGCCGTCCCCAGCCGCAGCGAGATGCTGGCCAATGCGCCCTACGCCGCCGGCTTCCCTGAGCAGCCCAAGGCCGGGCTGACCGTGGGCCAGAGTTTCGGTCCACTGAGCCTGAAGGAGTTCCCCAACAGCACGCCCTTTGATGGCGCGGTTCATCGCTTGCGCGTCACCATCCTCCCGCCGAAAGAGCAGATCGCCAAGCCACTGCCCGCCACGAATTAATCCCGCCTCCCCATGCGCGCCCGCATCATCAAAGACTTCCGTTTTGAAGCCGCCCAGACGCTGCCGAATCTCCCCGACACGCACAAATGCACCAAGATGCACGGGCACAGCTTCAAGGTGGAGATCGCCGTCGAAGGAGACGTGAATCCCGCCATCGGCTGGGTCTATGATCACGCCGAGATCAGCCGGGCCATGAAGCCGCTGCTGGAGATCGAAGGTCTGGAGAACCCGACCATCGAGTACATGGCCGCCTGGCTTTGGAAAAAGCTGGCTCCGCAGCTCCCCGGTCTGGCCGAGATCACAATCTACGAGACGCCCAGCGCACGCTGCGTGTTTCGCGGCGAGTTCTGATCACTTCTTCGCCCTGGCACCGGGCTCGTCGCGGTCGAGGAAGCCGTCGCGGAGGCGGATGATGCGGGTGCAGCGCTCGACCATGCGTTCATCGTGCGTCACGAAGATGAGCGTGCGGCCCTGGGCGTTGAGATCGTCGAAGAGGCCGAGGATTTCCTGGCCTGACTTGCTGTCGAGATTGCCGGTGGCTTCGTCGGCGAGGATGACGATGGGGTTATTTGAAAGCGCACGGGCGATGGCGACTCGCTGCTGCTGGCCGCCGGAGAGTTCGTTGGGCTTGTGCCCGAGGCGGTGGCCGAGGCCGACTTGGTTGGCGAGCTTTTCGGCGACTTCGCGCATCTTGCTGTCCTCGGCTCCGCCGTAGTACATGGGCACGGCGATGTTTTCGAGGACGGTGAGCTGCTGGATGAGATTGTAGCTCTGGAAGATGAATCCGAGGTTGCGATTGCGAGCCTCGGAGAGGTCGTCGTCATCGAGTGTTGCGACGTTTTGCCCGCCGAGGAAGTAGTCACCCGAAGTGGGCTGATCGAGGCAGCCGAGAAGGTTTAGCAAAGTGGACTTACCGCAGCCGGAGGGGCCCATGATGCAGACGTATTCGCCGGGGAAGATGTCGAACGAGATGCCCTGAAGCACCTGACTGACGACGTCTCCCATCTGGTAGGACTTGCGAATGTCCCTCAAGCTGATCAGCGGCTCGGGCATCGGCGAAATCAATTGGCGGATGTCTTGGCGGCAGGGATCGCGGCGGCGACGTCTTTGGCTTTGGCCTTGCTCTTGGGTTTGGCAGGCTGATCAGGAGTGGCGGAAGGGGCATCCGAGGCAGGGCGGGCACCGTCTTCAGTATTGGCTTTCTTGGGCAGAGAAAGCGCGACCTCTTCACCGGCGACGACGCCATCGCGGACTTCGATGAATTCGTCATTGAAGACACCGGTCTTGATGAAGCGGCGCTCCAGCTTGGCTCCGCTGCGGATGTAGCAGTAGTGCTGATCCTGCTCGACCTCGACGGATTGCACAGGGACGAAAACGACATTGGTAAGCTGATCGACGACGATCTCGACCTTAGCGTTCATGCCGGGGCGCAGCCAGGGGTGCGCGCCGTTGATGTGGATGTTCGAGGGATAGACCTTGAGGTTCGGCGTGTAGCGGCTGCTGGAGGAGTCCGGCATGAGGGCCAGCTCGGCCACGCGGCCTTCGAGGACGATGCCGGGCTCGGCATCGACACGGATGAGGGCGATCTGACCGATCTTGACCTTCTTCACCTGGGACTCGTGGACCTTCACG
>JBIKIA010000036.1:0-17141 GCA_044361885.1 Prosthecobacter sp.
CCGGAATGGTGAGCAGGGTCTGGCGGAGGCGGACGGTGGCCCCTTCTTCGATGCTGTTGCTGTAGTTGTAGGAAGCACCCGCATCGAGGTCACCATAGGCGACGAGGCCGGGCTGCACGGCCTTGATGTTGCAGGCCTTGAGCTGGCGCTCCAAATCTTCACGCTGGGTGAGTTCCATCTCATAGCGGCGCTTTGAGGTCGTGAAGCGAGTCTCGGCCGTGGCCATCTTCGAGCGGTTCGCACGCACGGTGCGCTCCAGGCGGGTGAGGCTTTCGCGGTAGGCGGAGAGCAGGAGGGCGCACTGCTTGGAGAACTCGTATTTCTTGAAGAGATCCAGCTCCGTCGTGGCGGTCTTCACGGCGAGGGTGACCTTTTCATAAGTCACCTGGTCGTTTTCGAGCTGCGTTTTGGAGATGAACCCGCGGGCGGCGAGGCGCTCGGAGGACTCGACCTTCTGCTTCGCCACGGCGAGTTCGGATTTGCTGAGCAGCATCTTGTCTTCGGTCTGGCGGAGCTTTTGCTGCGCTTCGCCGTCACCACTGGCGGTGCCTTCGAGGAAGGGAGAGAAGTCGATGCGGCTTTGCACAGGCTTGTTGGTCAACTTTTTCGCGGCGGGTGGCGCAGCGAGCTTGCCTCCGGCAGCCGTGGCTTTGGCGACGGCGGGATCGACCGGCGTGTTGGCCTGGGTGTCGAGCATGACGACGTACTTATCGAGAGCAGCCACCGTGCTCGGCAGGCTGGCATCGTCGAGGATCTTGGTGGTGAGATCGCGGCCGAGATACTTTTCGAAGTCCATGAGAGCGAAGGTGCTGGCCTCCTTCATGTCGCGGACAAGGCTTTGATTTTCACTGCGCTGGATCTCGCGGCCTTCATCGGCGTCAATGTAGTTCGAGACGGTGGTCTGGAACTCGATCTCGTGATTTTGGATGCGCGTTTTGATGTCCGTGCTGTCGAGCTCGATGAGCACTTTGCCTTCCTTTACATCCTCATCAGTGATGAGGTAGCCTTCAGGGATGATGCTGAGGATCTTCGTCGGGGTTTCGATCTCGGATTTGACCTCGTAGTTCTGCAAAGCGCGGATCTCACCGCCCTGGAGCACGGCCACTTGGAGTGGTCCACGTTCAGCCGTCCTGGTGGGCACGGCAGCGATTTCCTCGCCGCCGGGAGACAGAATGAACCAACCAGCCGTGCCTGCGAGGGCGGTGCCGATCAAAGTCCATGTTTTCCAATTGGCCGTCTTCTTCATGAGTCTCCTTGGGGCTTCTCTTGTTTCAATACGTCTGCCCAGCGGGCATCTTTCCGAATGAACAGTACGCCCATGTCCGTCCAGAGCTGGAGGCGGGCGAGGTTATGGTCGATCAGGGTGGAAATGACAAGGTCGCGGGCGGTGATCAGACGGTCCTGAGACTCCACGATGTCACGCGCGGTGCCCAGGCCTTCTGCCGTGAGTGCCTCTTCGATCTCGAGTCGCTTTTGGGAAAGCTCCAGGCCTTTCACGGCAAGGTCATACTGCCTGCGGGCGACCTGCAAAGCGCGCCAATCCGTGCGGATGGTGCTGCGCAGTTCTTCCTCGGCGAGGTCCAGCGAACGGCGCGTGGCCTGCTCGGAAATCTGCGCGGCGCGGAGATCATTGCGCTCGGGCAGGGTGTTCAGGTTCAGGTCGATGTCGAGCCCACCGAAGAGCTGGCGCTGGCGGTGATTGATGCCGATGCCTGTGTTGCTGCCCCCCGTCGGTGTGCCGATGTTGTAGCCTGCCAAGGCATTCACCGTGGGCAGCGTGCTCTGGTGGGCGATCTTCACCCGGCGCTCGGTGTCATAGACGCGGTCGCGTTGATTAAAAATGTCCAGCCGGGTGATCAGGGCGGTGTCCATCATCTGCTCGACGGTGCCTTTCGGGTCGATGACTTCGAGCTTCTTCATTTCGTCGCTGTCGAGCATGATCTTCTCGGTCACGGGCAGACCGAGGGCGATTTTCAGATCATCCAGCGCTTCTTCATACGAGCGGATGGCGGTGATCCACTGCCGCTCGTAGGCGATGCCGCCTTGCTCGATCTGCTTGAGCTGGGATTGTGAGCGCAGGTTTGCCTCGGCTAGTGCACGGTCACGCTCCAGCGAGTTCAAAGAGGCTTTGTAGGCGATGAAGCGGTTCCGCACCTGCTCGCGGGCCTGAATGGCGCGCAAGTATTGGCGGGCGACATCCACGACGAAGGTCTTCCGATACTGAGTGAAGTCGCGAATCTCGTAAAGCACGTCACGCTCGTCCTGCCGAAGCGGCTCGGCAGCGACGAGCACGCCAGCCCCGCGAAGCAGTGGCTGGGTGAGGGAGACCGCAGCGCGGGAGTCGCTGAGATTGCGCACACCACCGGTGAAAAAGCGGGTGAAGTCCGTGCTGAGGTCGAGCGCGAGTCGTGCCCCCGTTTTCATCAGGTAATCCAGCCCGAAATCGCCGCCGCTGGTGAGGGAGGAGGTGCGGACAAAGTCGTTCACGCGGTTGTGGACCTGCGTCTCGCGAAGGGTGGCTCCGCCGCCGGCATCGGCGATGGGACCGTATTGCTGCCTGGTCTCCGTGAGAGCCAGCGCGCTGAGATAGACGCGCTCTTTGCGTCCGAGATAAATGCGGTTCCGATGCACCGCGAAGTCGATCGCACCCGGCAGGGTCACAACGCGTGCACCTTTCTCGACGAAGGCCCGCTCGCCGAGGAAGTCCGCCGTTTCCGACATCTTCGTCAGCGTGGCCAGATCGACTGGCGGGGGCGGGGTGATGTTCTGAAGGACGTCGTCATCCGCCCCAGACACGATGGAGGACTTCTTCTTCAAGATGCCGAAAACCTCCTTGTCCGCCCACTTCTTATAAAAGCCCTGGGTGCAACCCGCCAGAACCACACTCAGCGCGACCAAGGGCAGGACTGAGCGGTAATGACGAGGGCAAGGCATGGTTCGAGAGATGAGTTGGATAAAGGCCGTGCCGTCTGCGGGGTTGGTGGCAGCGGCGGGCAGGAATTTGGGGGGGCTGGAGATACGGCACCGCGAAGGGATGTCTATCAGGAGACAGCTCTTCAGCCCTGCATCACCAGCGCCTGCTCCACGATGGAGCGCCCGGCTTCCAGCTCATCATTCACCACCACGGTGGCCCCAAGACGCTTCAGACGCTCCACATCGGAGGCAAAGCGGGCCCGGGCGAGGATGGGGATGTCTTTCCGCTGATGCCGCACCAGTGAGAGCCCCTCGGCGATGATCGGCGCGTCTGGAAAGGTAAAGGCGACGAGGCGGGCCTCGCTCAGGCGGGAAAGTGCCCAGGTTTCCTCATGCCCGGCATCGGCGAAGAGCACGGGCTGCCCGTGCCGCTTCAGCGTGCGCACCGTCTCGGCATTCAGGTCGATAACGAGGGTCGCGATCCCCTGATCCAGCAGTGCTTTGTTCAGCTTCTCCCCCACCGGGCCGTGCCCCACGATGATGGCGTGATCGGACAGCCCTTTGATCCGCTGCCGCAGGATGTCCGAGTCCGGCAGACGTGGCTTTCCCCTGCCCCAGCCGCGTTTTTCCATCCACGCTCCCAGCGGCTCGCCCGCACGCATCAGCGCTGGCAGCAGGCCCATGCTCAGCGCCGCGCTGCCGATGAGGATCTGCTGAGTGTCCGCACTCCAGACTCCGGCAGGGCCGGCCTTTTGCAGCAGCACGAGGGAAAACTCCCCTGCACTGCTCAGGCCGATGCCCGCCATCAGTGCCTGACGATGCACCAGCCCGAGTCGGCGGGCGATGGTGGTGATGATCACCGCCTTGAT
Source organism: Prosthecobacter sp. (assembly GCA_044361885.1). Classification (GTDB taxonomy): domain Bacteria; phylum Verrucomicrobiota; class Verrucomicrobiia; order Verrucomicrobiales; family Verrucomicrobiaceae; genus Prosthecobacter. Next base: position 3,783 of record JBIKIA010000036.1, read on the forward strand.
CAGCATCAGCGCCACGGTCAGACCCAGCACCGCCTGCCAATGAATCACCGCGAGGCGCACATCCACCATCAGGCCTACCGAGACGAAGAAGAGGGTCAAAAAGAGATCCTTGATCGGCATCACATCCGCCAGGATTCGCGGCTTGTAGATCGACTCACTAACCGCCAGCCCGGCCACGAAGGCTCCCAGCGCCAGCCCCAGCTCCAGCATCCCGCCGATGAAGGCCAGGCCGATGCAGCACCCGACGACGCTCAGGGTGAAAAGCTCCCGGTTGCGCGTCTTCGTCACCGCATTCAGCAGCATCGGGATCAGCCAGCGCGCACAGACACCCGCCAGCACCACAAAGAGCCCGCCACGTCCGGCCAGCGACCCGAGCCGCGCCAGCAGACTGCCCGTTTCTTTGCCATCAGGCAGCAGCAGAGGCAGCACGAGGAAGAAAAGGATGATGAAGAGATCCTGAAAAATCGCCACCGCCAGGGCCATGCGCGCGCCGGGGCTGGACTCGTGCCCGAGATCCTGAAACGACTTCAAACTCACCGCCGTCGAACTCATCGCCAGCGCCACCGCCACCAGGATCGCCGCCGTGCCGCCCATGCCAGACAGCGAGGCCGCCGCACCGGCCACCAGCGCACAGAGCCCCATCTGCCAGCCCCCGCCCACAAAGGCCAGACGACGGACGTATTTCAGATCACTCAGGGAAAACTCCAGCCCCAGGGTGAACATCAGCAGCATCACCCCGAACTCCGACATCTGGGAGATCGCTGCATGTGTGCTGCCGCCTCCGAGCGCCTCGATGATTCCGCTGTTCGCGATCACCACCCCGCAAATAAAATACCCCGCCAGCAGCGACTGCTGGAGCCGCAGCAGCAGCAGCGAGATCAGCACCACCCCGACCAGCATCAGAGCCAGCAGGATAAAAAGAGGCGGTAGTGCAGCAGCAGCGAGGACCATGAGGCAAGAAAGCAAAGGGCGCAGACCGCCCCACGGGCAAGCTGAAATTCCGCTTTCTGCTTTTGGCCCGCGCTTTTCACGCCAAGATCGCCGCAATGATCGAGATCGAGAACCTGACCATGCATTACGGCGCGCTGAAAGCGCTCGACGGACTGTCGCTGAAAATCCAGCCTGGGGAACTCTTCGCCTTTCTCGGTCCCAATGGGGCTGGCAAAACGACGGCGCTCAAGCTGCTCACCGGCCTCATGAAACCCATGCAGGGCAGCGTGAAGCTCTGCGGGATCGACATGCAGGTGGAACCACTGAAGGCCAAGGCCCTGCTCGGCTATGTGCCGGACGTGGCCGTGTTTTATGAAAAGCTCACCGCCCCCGAGTTCATGCACTTCATCTCCGAGCTTTTCGAGATGAACCCGGCGCACGCGGCGGAGCGCACGGAGGCGCTGTTCACCCAGTTCGGACTGCACGAGCACTGCTCCCAGCGCATCGAAAACCTCAGCCACGGCACCCGCCAGCGGCTCGGCATCGCCAGCGCACTGCTGCATGAACCCAAAGTCTTCGTGATCGATGAACCCATGGTCGGGCTAGACCCCATCCATGCCCGCATCGTCAAAGCCGAGCTCAAACGCCAGAGCCGCGCCGGAGCCACCGTGCTGATGAGCACCCATCTTCTAAACATCGCCGAAGAGGTGGCCGACCGCATCGGCATCCTGCATCGCGGCAAGCTCCTCTTTGTCGGCACCCTGGCTGAACTCCGCGCTGCGCAGGAAAAGCAGGGGCTGAATCTGGAGGAGATCTTTTTGGAGATGGTGGGCTAGTGCTCAGAAACTGAGCACTCCTCCACTTCACCCGATCTTCGCCGAACCGAAGTGTCCGCGAAGAGCCTCGGGGATGGCGATGGTGCCATCGGCCTGCTGGTAGGTTTCCACGAGGGCGACGAAGAGACGCGCCAGCGCCGTGCCGGAACCATTGAGCGTGTGGCAGAAGCGGTTCTTCCCGTCCTCGCCCTTGAAGCGGAGGTTCATGCGGCGGGCCTGGTAGTCACCGAAGTTCGAGCAGCTCGACACTTCCAAGTAGCTGCCTTGTCCAGGAGCCCAGACTTCGATGTCGTAGGTCTTGGCCGAACCAAAACCGATGTCGCCGGTGCAGAGTTCGATGACGCGGTAGTGCAGGCCCAGGAGTTGCAGCACCTTCTCGGCATTGCCGGTCAGGCTTTCCAGCTCGGCCATGCTCGTCTCTGGCGTGGTGATCTTCACCAGCTCCACCTTATCAAACTGATGCATGCGGATCAGGCCGCGCGTGCCGAGCCCGGCGCTGCCTGCCTCGCGGCGGAAGCAGGGCGTGTAGGCGGCGTAGCAGATGGGGAGCTGCTCCAGCTTCACGATCTCTTCGCGGTGCAGATTCGTCACCGGCACTTCGGCAGTCGGGATGAGGTAGAGGTCGTCCGTGGGGCTGTGATACACCTGATCGCCGAACTTCGGTAGCTGTCCCGTGCCCACGAGGCACTCGGCTTTCACCAAATGGGGGACATTGACCTCGGTGTAGCCGTGCTGGGTGCTATGGAGGTCGAGCAGGAAATTGATGAGGGCGCGCTCCAGTCGTGCGCCTGCGCCGCGATAGACGGTGAAGGCGCTGCCGGTGATGCGCGTGCCGGCCTCGAAGTCGAGGATGCCCAGGCTCGTGCCGAGAATCGTATGGTCCTTCGGCTCGAAGTCATACTTCGGTACCTCGCCCCAGACGCGGACCTCGGGGTTTTCCTCCGCGCTGTGGCCCACGGGGCAGGCCTCGTGCGGCATATTCGGGATGCCGAGCATCAGATCGCGTTGGCGGACATCGGCGTCATCAGCCTCGCGGCCGATCTCCTCGATGCGGGTGTTGATGCCCTTCACCTCGGCCTCAATGGCGCTGGTGTCCTGGCCGTTCTTTTTGCCGATGCCGATGTCTTTGCTCAGGCGGTTGCGGTCGCCCTGCAGCTTCTGGCGCTCCGTCTCGGCACTGCGGCGGGCCGTGTCGATGGAGAGGATCTCATCCACCGTGGCAGAGTGATCCCCACCGCGATGGGCGAGGCGCTGTTTGACCAGATCGGGGTTCTCACGGATGAGGCGGATGTCGAGCATAGGAAAAGAGAAGGGCGCGGAGGCTAGGCGGTGATGGCCCGCTGGCAAGAAGGGTTTAAAAAACGCAGTGCCCCGGATGCAGCGCTTCGCCGCTCATCCCCCTGGAAGCAGGCTCATGCTACAGCCTTCACTGGATTTTTCCCCGATACTGAAGGCGGACCTGTCTGGGCATGGCTCAAGAGCCGTCTAAAAACTGGCATCTTGAAACTTGAAACCCCTGAGTCCTTTTAAGATTCATGATTCATGTGGGACGACGCGACCGTCTGCAACACCAGGGCTTGATCCTGCGTTTCACCTCGCATGAAAAGCCTCCTGGCGTGTTCAATCATCGTCACGTTTTGGCTTGGGACGCTCGCCCGAGCCGACCCCAAAGTTTCTGCCGCTGCTGCTGAAATTGACACGCTTCTGGCGAGGGACTGGGCGGCTAACAAGTTGACGCCCAACACCCCGGCGGATGACAGTGTTTTCGTGCGCCGCATCTATCTGGATGTGGTGGGCCGCATTCCCACCACGCGTGAGGCGGAGGAGTTTCTGGCTTCCAGAGAAGAGGGAAGGCGGGCGGCACTGATCGACAAGCTCCTCGATTCCGAGGGCTATGTGCAGAACTTCTTCCATTACTGGGCGGATGTGCTGCGTGTGCAATCCAAGGGCCAGCGAACAGGCCCCGCGTATGTTCATTTCGTCAAGGATGCGCTGCGCTGCAACAAGCCGTACGACATGTTCGTGCGGGAGATGGTCGCCGGAGACGGCAAGGCTTGGTCCGATGGTGCGATTGGCTACTACACACGTGATCGTGGCATGCCCTTGGATAACATGGCGAGCACGTTGCGCGTCTTCCTGGGCACCCGCATCGAATGCGCCCAGTGCCACAATCACCCCTTCGACAAGTGGACCCAGAGGCAGTTCTACGAGATGGCGGCCTTCACCTTTGGCGTGGAGATCAGAGACTCCGGCGGCAGTTTCACGGGTGGTATCAGCGACCTTCTGCGTGATCAAGGCATGGCCATTCGCACCACGTTCAAACTGCCTGAATGGCCCAAAAATCCGACCACTGAGGCCGACCAACTCGCTTACTGGACGGAGGTGGCAGATGTGGGGCGGGCACGCCTGGCGGCTGAGGCGGCCTTGCGCCAGGCTGAGCGTTTATACAATCAGGCCATGAGCGAGCCTCGTGGCATCGGGCGCTATCCCAAGGTGACCTTTGACGAGAAGCGCAAGCTCACTCTGCCACCGGATTACCAGTATGACGATGCGGTGCCCAAATCCGTCGTGAAACCGGCTGCCATCATGGGCCATGCATGTACTCCTCTGCCAGGTGAAACACGGGTCCAGGCCTATGCACGCTGGCTGGCGAATCCCGATAACGACCGCTTTAACAAGGTCGTGGTCAATCGCCTGTGGAAAAAGGCCTTCGGCCTCGCCCTGATCGAGCCGCTCGACGATCTCACGGACACGACCGTGGCTGTGAATCCTGAACTGTTGAGCCATCTTGAAAAGCTGATGGTGCGCCTGAATTACGACATGAAGGCGTTTCTGCGCATCCTTTTCAACACCAGCACCTACCAGCGCCAGGCTTACCACGAGGAGGTAGCGGCCGGGACTGCCTACCACTTCACGGGCCCGCTGCTGCGCCGCATGACAGCCGAGCAACTGTGGGACAGCTTCGTGACGCTGATCAACCCGAATCCCGACATGCTAAACGCGGCCACCCACGAACTCATGGAGCAGCGCAGGCTGGCTGTGGAAAAGGTCGCCGATCCGGCTGAAGCGTTCAAAAGCATTCAAGTGGCCGCCAAGAACTACCAGGAGCAGCCGGAAGGTTTGGAGGCCATTCAGAAAAGGTTGGCGGAGGCCCGCGATGAGGCCAAAAAATACCAATCCACCGCCGCCAACGCCACCGGACCTGAAAAACAGGCTGCCACCACCCATGCTGCTGAGTGCCATGTGAAGATCAAATCCATCAACCGTGAGATCACCGCCCTTTACAGCCATGCACGCCGCACCGTCATGACGGAAGTGATCATTCCCGGCCAAAAAAAGCTGTTCGAGAAGGTCACCGGCAAGCCCTTCAAGACCCTTGCTGATGAACCCAATCGGAAGGTTCCGATTCAAGCCGCCCCCACTGCCGAAATGCAGGCGGCCGGAGCTGCCGACGGCGGGCTCACCATGGCCCCTGCGGATGGCAAGATCAAGCCGACCAAGGCTGAGGCCGCCGAAGCTGAGATAAAGGCCTGGAGCGAAGAGGCCGAGTACTATGCCCTCCCACGGAGGCAGTGGCGGGACTACTTCCGTTCGCGGGGCCAGCAGTCCCGGCAGTGGTTGCGCGCTGCGGAAATCGAAAGCCCCGCCCCGCGCGGTCATTACCTGCGCGAATTTGGTCAGAGCGACCGGGAAATGATTGAGAACAGCAACAGTGATGCCTCCGTTCCCCAGGCACTGGCATTGATGAATGGAGAGCTCCTGCCGCAGATCCTTCACCGCTACAGCCAGCTCATGCTCACCGTGGGCAAGGCCCAGTCTGCCGACGAAAAAATCGACGCCGCTTACATGGCCGTGCTTTCCCGCAAGCCCACCGCCAGGGAAAAGAGCCTTTGCCTTCAGGCCCAGGACGAGGGCCTCAGCACCGTGGAGGACCTGATCTACGCACTGATCAACACCCGGCAGTTCATCTTCAATCAGTAAGTTTTGTTCGGCTGAGACGGGACGGCCAATCTTCCTGGGGCTCCCCAGACTCTAAAAATTGGAATCTCGCCATTTGAATCACCTGCCCCTTTCACTTCGATGCCTGGGGCATCCCTGTAAGTTCATTCGCCAAAGCAGAAGTCGGCAAACTTGAGACGTGGATGCCGAAGGGGATGTGCCGCAGGGCAAGCTTCTTAAACTCGGATCAATCCACGAATCGGCCGGCCATTCGGCACGATGGGTGTGGGGCGTCCGGCGAAATCATTGATCGTCTCCTTGCCGGAGTCGATGCCGAGATGGTGATAGATGGTGGCGAGGAAATCATGCGGACTGCACGCATTCTCGACCACGTCTTCACCACGCTTGTCACTGGCACCAATGACGCCACCGGTTTGCAGACCGCCACCGGCCCAGAGATTGGTAAAGGCACGCGGCCAGTGATCGCGTCCTGGCTGCACGACGCCTGCGGCAGCGCTGGCCTCTCCGGCCCCCGAGCTGGCCACATGGCTGATCTTCGGCGTGCGCCCAAACTCACCACTGACGACGACAAGCACGCGCTTGTGCAGACCACGAGCATGCACGTCCTCGATCAATGCCGACACGGCCTGATCGAAGGCACCGGCTCGAAAGCGCAAGGCGTCGAAGACATGATGATTGACCGCGTGATCGTCCCAGTTGCCCACGCGACCACATTGCGGGCCGTCGAGACAGCTCGTGATGATTTCCACGCCAGACTCGACGAGCCTGCGCGCCAGCAGCAATTGCTGGCCCCAGCGATGCATGCCGTAGCTCTCTCGGGTGCGCTTGTCTTCCTTGCTCAAATCAAAGGCGTGTCGCGTTTCTGGATTCGTGAGCAGCGTCATCGCCTGTGCTTCAAACTGATCCATAGCCCCCATCTCACCGGCAGCATCGACACTGCGCTCCAGGCTGTCCAGACTGCGCCGCAGTGCCACGCGCTCATTGAGACGTGCCACCTGCGCCGGATTGGACAGACCCACGTTCGGCACGGCAAAGTCCGGACGGCTGGGATCATTCGAGATAGACAGCGGCGAGTAGGCGGCATTCACATAGCCAGGACCAGCGATGGTGAAGCTGTCGTAATTGATGATCGGATTCACGCCGACGTAATTGGGCAGCGGGCTGTTACGCTTGTTCTTCGAGCGCAGGTAGTTTGCCACCGTCATCCAGTCAGGCAGCAGCGGCTTCGGTTTGTCGCGCGGATCGGTGTCACCGCTGAGCATTTGCAAGGAGCCTGCAGGATGCCCGCCTCCCGTGTGTGTCATCGAACGCAGCAGCGTGAACTTGTCCGCGATCTTTGCCTGAAGAGGAATCAACTCCGTGAGCTGCATGCCTGGCACCTTGGATCTGATCGTCTTGAACGGGCCGCGATACTCGCTGCCAATGTCCGGCTTCGGATCATAGGTGTCGAGGTGAGAGCACCCACCGCGCAGCCAGACCAGAATGACGGCCGTGCGCTCGCGCACTGGTTTCACGGCATTTTCTGCTCGCAGTTTCAGCAATCCCGGCCAGCCCAGGCTCGCGAAGCCGGTGAGCCCGATGCTCATGAAGCCACGACGATCCAATGGGCCGGAGCAAAGGGGAGAAGGGCGTAATGCGGGCATGAGCCCTGAGCATACGACCAGTGCTTCTGGTTTCTTCGCTTCAGCCATCATACAGCAACAAGAAGCTGCCTATGATGCGCGCTTGATACCGGTTGGCGCATCGGCGAAGAAGCCTATCGTTCCCTGCCCTGTGATACTACCTCGATGAGAATGGGGTCAGGTATTTCATTTGGCGGAACTCCAGAAATTCAGGCGCTCGTGGCCAGGATTTCAGGAGGCCGTTTGACCCGCTTCCACGCAGCGGACAAGACTTAACCGATCGGCTGAGACGGGACGGCCAATCTTCCTGAGGTGGCTCCCAAGTCTCTAAATACTGGAATCTCGCCATTTGAATCACTTGGCCCCTTTCACGGGCGCACCTTTCCTTCACGTTATCGAGATCCAATCTTCAGCGTTCCAGCGGCTCGGCGAGTCGCATTGGCGGCGCTGGGGGCGGTGAAGTGGCCGATGATGCCGGTGCCTTTCGGGGTGCGGACGCCACGGAAGGTGACGGCGCGAGCGCGGCTGGTTTTTGTCGCGGGCAGATTCAGGCTGCCGGTGAGGATGCCAGTCTTCTTGTCATACTGCATCTTCACGCCGCTGACCTTCGCACTGGACGCGGCCTTCATAGCGGTGCGTTGCACGGTGAGTGCGACTTCGGGCTCGGCGGGCACGTCCTCCCCGATGAGGTCGAGCTGCGCTGTCGTGATGCTTTCCTCCAGGCCGAGCAAATTCAGGCCAGCGGGCTCGGGTGTGTGGCGCGAGCCGATCACACCCGTGTAGTCCACGAGCGAGATGCCGTCGGGGAAGGCACCACGATCCGTCGCGGACTGATACCAGGTGAGTTCGCCTGCGGCGTCGCCATCGGCATTGACGAAAATTTGGCCGGCGAGCGTGCTGGCTCCGCTTGAGTTGGGAATGATGAAATAGACGGGGAACGTGGCGCCATAGGGCGTTTCAGAAAGTGTGGTCGCCAGGCTCACTGGCGCGCTGCCATCAGGAGCCCAGACCGTGAGCGTCACATTGCCGACTGAGTTGATGCTGGCCGAGAGGAAACCAGCACCCGAAGGTTGACCAGCGGGCGCGTTGCTTTCGTTGACGAAGACGAGGTTGATCTTCTTGTCGCTGGCATACGGGCTCGGATCGGCAGCGCTGCGGACGGTGGCGCGCGCTCCATTGAAGCCGGCGGAGCTGCTGGCGTTTGCGACTACGCCGTAGAAGTCGAAGTAAGGCTGCGGGCTACCGAAAGAAAATTCATCATTGAGGGCGATGCTACCGCTCACTGTCACGCCTGCGCCGGGCGGTGCGATGGTGACATCGCCCGTGTCTGGATCGAGCGTGACTGCAGCGCTGGAAAAGGAATAACGCACGAGGTTGCGGATGAGAAATCCCGTGGTCTGACCGCTGCGCGTCACGGTGAAGCGGAGGCGTCCGCCATTATTGCCGTTCAATGACTCAGATCGGTCGACAACGCTGTCGTAGGTGCCAGCAAGGTCCGTAAACGGAATGGCAGGCAGCACTTCGATTGAGAATACCACCTCGTTCGTGGTGGTGCCGTCGGGAAGAGTGGCACGGAAGGTGGTGGCAAAGGTGCCCGTCTCTGTCGGACGACCGACGACGAACCCAGTGCCCGGTGTTTGAGAGTCAATCGAAAGACCCGCTGGCAACCCGGTGGTGGTGATGGTCATCTGCTCGGATGAACGAACCCCGAACTCATCCTCCACATAGAGGAAGGGCGCCCGGTAGTCGTGTGGAGCGTAGGCCACATTTTTGCGGATCGTTTGGGACCCTACCACGGAGAGCGTTTGCTGCGGCTGGTAGTCAGCTGGGAGCACTTCCAAGTCCACTGAGGTCTCGGTGATCGGCGCACCATCGGGCCAGGAAAAGGCAAGCTTCACAGAGAACTTCCCGACCACCTCAGGCGCGCCTTGGAGCGAGTAATAACCCGCAGACCCACTCTCTGCCAGAGTCACGCCAGCTGGCAATCCAGTGGCCTGCACCTTCGTCGGAGCCTTCAGCAGGGACTGCCACTGGCCGACGAGAAAGGCACCCGCATTGCCCACCTGCAGCCCCTGGCGGAGTCGAGACAACCCCCAAGTCTCCACGGTATAGCTCCCATCCCGTGGGTCGCTAACGGAAAATGTGACAGTTTCTTGCGTCGTCGTCAGCCCATCGGCCATAGTGGCTTGAAGTTGGACTGTGAACTGCCCTGCCTGGGTCGGCGTGCCCGCGAAGTGCGCGAGATCGAAGAAGGCAGCCTGATTTTGCACTAGACGAATGCCCGGCGGGAGATCGCCGGTCACCTGGACGGTGTGCGGCAGTCGATACCAAAAGTTGTCTCCTGGGCTCGGGCGCAGAACGAGAATCAGGCCCTCCCAGGACGGGATTTCTTCGCCCACTTTGAGACCCGACGACAGTGAGGTCTGGAGACGATAAACCGGGACGGCCTGCGCAGTGTCCGTCAGCGCCCCGAAGAGCAGCCCGATGAAGAACAAGAAAGTGGTTTGCAGGCGGAAAATGGCTGCGTTTGCACGAGTCGAATCAGTGGCGGTGTTCATGGTTGATAATGGAGCAAAAAATCAAGGTGCGACGGGCATCGAATTACGTGTGTTTGCACAAGTCGGTGACATTAAAAACCATGTTTTACCAATCGTCAATGGGAGAGACACTTGCCTTCTGGGACTTTTTGCCATGCGACTACTTCAGACGCGCCTTCAGTCTTTCGATTTCGAAAGTAGGATCTCCACCCCTCGTCTCCAGCAATCCCAGTCGTGCCCACCCTCGATCTCGATCAGTTGTTCGGGCTTTAAAAGGGCGCGCGCAAAGAATCGATTGCTGGTGAGTAGTTTGTCGCTTTTCCCCACCACGAGGGAAATGGCAAAAGGCGGACCTGAACGAGAGAGCCACTGGCGCTTCATCTCCATCCACATTTTCTTCAGTGCCTCGGCCTTGCTACGTGGAGTTGCCACGGGGCTACTCCAGTTCTCCAGCCCGCCAGCTTTTTCGATCTCAGCCAAAAGCTCCTTCTCTCCGACAAAAGGCGACAGCAGCCCCATTTCATCCACCTCCCCAGGGTAACGAAGGGAGTAACTGAGTGCCCCGAGTCCACCCATCGAGACGCCGATGATCATCACTCGCAGCCCCTGCTTTTTAGCCGGGCCGATGATTTCTTCATTCAGGCAGACATCCGCCAGACCCTTCATGTAATAGCCTAGATGCAGATCCGGAGCCACGATTCGTGCCAGCGGGCGCTCCTTTCGCACAAGGTCCACAATGCCGTATTGAACAAACTCCTCAGGCGGACTCAAGCGTCCCGGCAGGAGTAGCACCAGTTCCTGCGCCTCCTTCCCTTGGGGTTCAAACTGAAGCTTCCGCAGTGGCCGCGTCGGTTGGGTGAGCAGTATTCGGCAGGCCGATATCGGCAGAGCTGCCAATGCCGTCATGAATTGGAGAAATCGGGAGCGCATCATGGCTGAGGATCGGGTGTGCCTTGGAGGGCCTGATTCGTGTTTCGAGGGGCGATGATCCGCGCACAAGGCGGCTTGGGACGTGCAGCGCGGACGCCCTTCACGGCCTCAACCCTTGGATGCAGTGGCGCTATAAGTACGAATGAAATCGAACTCGGCCTCAAAAGGGGCCTGCTTCTTGTCGCCGAGCAGAATACTCACACGACGGACTTTGGAGGTATCCAGCCGCTGCTCGGGCAAGTCGAGGCCTCGGAAGCTGCCTTTGAAGCCGGCAAAGGGAACCTTCACTTCGATCCACTCGCCCTTTTGGGTGGCGAACTCGGCCGCAAAGGACACCTCCATGCCGCGAAACAGGGCGTCCGTAGCTAGCCGCACCTGATACGTGCGGCCATCGCCCTTCACACGCAACAGCAGTCCGAGAGCGTGGCTGAGGTCCAATTTCAAATCGCCACTGCGGAAGGTCGAAAAGCCGCCGTTGTTCTCCAGAGATAGCATGCCGCTAAACCGCAACGTCCCGGCTTCGTTCGGCGTCAGTTTGCCCTCTGACAGTCCGCCCATCACGCCATCGTTCACCACCTGCCAGTTCATCCCATCCTGGCCGTCAAACTCCGTGATCGATTGCACCCGCGCCGCAGTCGTTTCATCCGCTTCCTTGGCATCCGTGGAAAAACATAAAACAAGCCCGCAGGCAGCGACGAGGGTTTGATGAAGGGTTGTGTTAGCCATGACTCAGACAACGCCTGCTGAGCCAAGGCGGATTGATCCGTTTCCACTCAGCGGACACAACTCGACTGATCAGCTGAGACGGGATGGCAAATCTTCCTGGGGTGGCTCCCAAGTCTCTAAAAACTGGAATCTTGCAATTTGAATCACCTGACCCCTTTCATTCGGCGAGGTAATGAGAGATCTTGGCAAGAAGCGAAGTCTTCTGGACCGGTTTGCAGAGGTGATCGCTCATGCCAGAGGCATAGCATTCGCTGATGAAGCCGGTCTCGACATTGGCGGTGAGCGCAATGACTGGAAGCGTGCCACGCTTTCCAGGAAGCTTTCGAATATGCCGTGTAGCCTCGTAACCGTCCATGCCAGGCATCTGGCAGTCCATGAGAATGGCGTCGTAACGGCCTTTTTTGACCATGCTGACGGCCTCCTCGCCATCGCAGGCAAGATCCACCTTCAATCCAGTCGGCTCCATCATGAGCTTTGCCACCATGCGACTCGTCTGGCTGTCATCGACGACGAGAATTCGTCCCGTGAGCCGTTCGGGAATGGCGGCAGGCAGATCCTTCTCCAACAAAGGCGCTGATGCGCTGGGGCTGGCACGGGGTAGCGCCAAGGTGAAGCGGAATTCAGAACCGGCACCTTTCTGACTAGTCACGCTGATGTCACCGCCCATCAGCCGAAGAAGTGCCTGTGAGATGGCCAGACCGAGGCCTGTGCCAGCGTACTTGCAAATGTTGAGATTGGAGTCGCCTTGATTGAACGGCTCAAACAAATGCTCCAAGGCCTGCGGTGAGATGCCGACGCCCGTGTCCGTGATGCAGAAGCTGAACGAATGCCGGTTGATGGCGCCACGGCCCGTTTTCACCGCAAGCCGCACACTGCCGCGGTCGGTGAACTTGATGGCATTGCCGATGATGTTGATCAGCACCTGGCGGAGCCGCCCTTCATCGCCGAGGACCATGCATTCTCGCTGCTTCGGCATTTGGCATTCAAGCAGGATGTCCTTGGCTTCGGCGCGATGGCGCATGAGCTGGATGACGTTTTTCACGAGCGCCTGGAGGTCAAAGGGCTCGTTTTTGATCTCCACCCTGCCCGCCTCAACCTTGGAGATGTCAAGAATGTCCCCGATGATGTCGAGCAATGCCGTGGCGGATTGCTCGGCAATCGCGACTAGAGAGGACTGGACGGGAGTGAGCGAGGTGTCCTGCAGCAACTGCAGCATGCCAATGACACCATTCATGGGCGTGCGGATCTCGTGGCTCATGCTGGCCACGAAAACGCTTTTGGCCTGGCTGGCAGACTCGGCCTGCTGGCGTGCCTGGCGCTGGAGTTCTTCAGCCTCACGCAGACGTTCTTCAAGGGCCTTCTGCCGTGAGATGTCGAGATGCGTGCCGACAAAACGCCGGGCATGCCCCTTTTCACCCCGTAGAGCACGACCACGGGCCATGACCCACACATAATGACCTTCCTTATGACGGAGGCGATACAGATTCTCGTAGTTCTCCGACATGCCGGACATGTGCTCGCTCACCAGTTGGAGGCTGCGCTCGAGATCCTCTGGATGGATGCGTGAGAGCCATGCATCCGGGTTGCTCACGATCTCATGATCATGATAACCCAGCATCGCTTTCCACTCGATTGAGATCACCAGGGAGCCCGATTCCAAACACCAGTCCCAGAAGCCGATCTCGCTGCCTTTGATGGCCAGTGAAAGCCGTTCCTCAGACTCATGCAGGTCGGTCATCTGCCTCCGGATGATCGCGGCACTGGCACGGTTTGCATACAAGGCGGCTACTTGCGCCGTGAATACAGGGAATGACTGCG
>JBIKIA010000653.1:0-2943 GCA_044361885.1 Prosthecobacter sp.
TGGGCAATACCTCGTATCTGGAGACTACTGGAGCTTCGGGCGCTGGTTTCTGCCCGCCACAGGATTGCTCAATGTCGCGGGCAACGTCGCCACAGCTGTGGCGAGCATGGCTGCCGCCTTTGTGTTCGTGACAGTGATTCACCGCGTTTTCTTCGCCTCTTATTACACTTTATCGGTGGTTGCTGCGACGGCCCGAGTTCCTGCTCTGGCCCGTCCTTGGGCAATGCGTCGAGGGCATTCACGCAGAACCTAATTTTTTCACCTCCGCGCGCACCCAAGCGTGGCAGCCCGTTTTACCATGTCTCGTACAGTTCCAATCCTGACCCTGCGCAAAAAACTCCTCTTTGCCGCGATTGCCATTTTCATTATCATCGTCGGGCTTCTCCTCGCCGGGGAGATCGCCGCTCGGGTGGTCATGCACATGAAGCATGGCGTGCCCGGCAAAAGTTACGGTATCTACGTCGGGGATGCTGAACTCGGCGCCACTCATCGGCCTCACGGTTACAACTCGAACAGCATCCTCAACAACTTCGGCCTGCGTAATCGTGAAGACGTGCCGGACAGCAAACCTCCAGGCTCCAATCGCATCTACTGTTCCGGCGGCTCCACCACGTTCTGTTACAATCTCGAAACGGACGATGCCTGGCCAACGGTGCTCCAAAACAAACTCCGCCAGCTTCCAGGACGGGAGAAGGATCAGGTGCTCAACGGTGGTCAGATCTGCTTCTCACTCTGCCATGAGTTTATTCTGGGAAAGCGGCTCATTCCGCAGCTCAAGCCTGATGTCGTTGTCATCTTCACCGGCGTGAACGAAGGCATGTCAGCGGAACAGTTTGAAAACAACGAACCAGGGGCTCTGGATCGCCTGCTCAAGGAGAAGAAGTGGGGCGAGCCCGCGAAGAAGCTCGACCAAGCCCGCTTCTGGAAGCGCAACAGCGCCCTCGTCCGTGTTTGGGATTATTACATCAAACGCATGTTCGAGCAGCAGGCCACCGCCGCCTACCACGTCGAAGACATCGTGGAGCGTCCGGTCAATCACCCCTCCCAGCATCCCTATGTCATGGCGAATCTGGATCACACCCTCCGCGCCTACATAGCCTTCATTCGTGAACAAGGGGCCACGCCTGTGGTTCTTCGTTTTGGCGACAATGGCGACAACGATTGGTACAAGCGCTTTGGCATTCGTGAATGGCGCGAGCGCGCTGTGCAGATCGCGCGTGAAGAAGGTGTCGCCGTCTGCGATGCCGCGTCTGTTATCGAAGCTCATCCGAAACGCAAAGAGTGCTTCATCTCCTCCGGCGTCCACGTCACCAGCCTGGGGGCTGATGTGATGGCCGAGGAGTTGAAAAAGACCCTGCTTTCCCTCCCTGCCTCGAAGTCCGGCGCTCCAGCCGCTCCTTGATTTTCCTCATGCCCAAGATCCTCGGTATCTCCGCCTTCTATCACGACAGCGCCGCCGCCTTGGTGGTCGATGGTGACATCGTCGCCGCAGCGCAGGAAGAGCGCTTCACCCGCATCAAGCACGACCACGAGTTCCCCACGAATGCGGTCGATTACTGCCTGCGCGAGGCTGGACTCACGCCGGAGCAGATCGACTACGTGGTCTTTTACGACAAGCCGCTGCTCAAGTTTGACCGCCTGCTGGAAACCTACCTCGCCTACGCTCCTGCTGGGTTGCGCTCCTTCATGATGGCCATGCCGCTTTGGCTCAAAACGAAGCTCCATCTCCCGCGCGAGATCCGCAAGGCGCTCAACGGTCGCTATAAAAAGCCCATCGCCTTCACAAGCCATCACGAGTCCCACGCGGCCAGCACCTTCTTCCCCTCGCCGTATGATGAAGCCGCAATCCTCACGCTCGATGGCGTGGGCGAGTGGGACACCGCCACCATCGGCCATGGCAAAGGCAACAAGATCAAGCTGATCAAGGCTCTGCACTTCCCGCACTCGCTCGGTCTGCTCTACAGCGCCTTCACCTACTTCTGCGGCTTCCGCGTGAACTCCGGTGAATACAAGCTCATGGGCCTCGCCCCGTATGGCGAGCCGAAGTATGCGGACCTCATTCTCGAAAAGCTGATCGACCTCAAAGCCGACGGCTCCATGGCCATGGACATGAGCTACTTCAGCTTTTGCGAAGGCCTCACCATGACCGGCGACAAATTCGCCGATCTCTTTGGCGGCCCCGCCCGCAAGGCCGAGAGCGCCATCACCCAGCGCGAGATGGACCTCGCTGCCTCCGTGCAAAAAGTCACCGAAGAAGCCGTCTTGCGCATGGCGCGTCATGCCAAAGAACTCACTGGCGCGAAGTATCTATGCCTCGCTGGCGGCGTGGCTCTGAACTGCGTCGCCAATGGCAAGCTGCTCCGCTCCGGCATCTTCGAAGACATTTTCGTCACACCCGCTTCCGGTGATGCCGGTGGCGCTCTCGGCGCGGCACTCTTCACGCACTATCATCTGCTGGACAACCCACGCTCACCCGGCGGACGAGATTCCATCAAAGGCTCACTCCTCGGCCCGAAATGGTCGAACTCGGAGATCCGCGCCTTCCTAGATGAGCGGAAGATCACTCACACCTATTTCGAGGCCGAGCCTGAGCTTCTTCAAAACGTCGCCAGTCACATGGCCGCTGGCAAAGTTGTCGGCTGGTTTCAGGGGCGCATGGAGTTCGGCCCGCGTGCGCTTGGATGTCGCAGCATCATCGGCGATCCGCGCAATGTGCAGATGCAGTCGCAGATGAACGTGCGCGTAAAGTTCCGCGAGTCCTTCCGCCCCTTTGCCCCCTGCGTGCTGCGTGAGGATGTTCAGGATTACTTCGATCACGATCGCGACTCCCCCTACATGCTCATGGTGGCTCCGGTGAAAAAGGAACTGCACATCGATCTCGCGCCCGAGCAGGCCGCGCTCATGAAGGACCCTGACCTGCGCAAGCGCGTGAACGTCCCGCGC
>JBIKIA010000754.1:0-2943 GCA_044361885.1 Prosthecobacter sp.
GGAAAATCGTTTGATAAAACACCTCTTCGGCGCTCTTTTCATCCTCATCCTCGCACCCTTCGCGCTCATCGCGGCAGAGCCGTTTCGCGTGGCGGAGTTTGATCAAAAGGTGCTGCCGATGGTGGAGCGGTATTGCATGGGTTGTCACGACACCGCCACGGCGGAGGGTGACTTCGATCTGGAGCCTTTTCTCACGCCCGCCGCGATGCTGGCGAATCGCAAGCCTTGGGAGAAAGTGCTCAAGCAGCTCAAGGCCGATGCGATGCCGCCGGATGGCAAGAAGCGGCCTGCCGGTGCCCAGCGCGAGGAAGTCATCGCGTGGCTGGAGCGGGCGCTCGTTCATGTCGATCCCTCCAAACCGGTGCCGCCGGGCCGTGTCACCGCGCGGCGGCTCAATCGCACCGAATACAACCACACCATCCGCGACCTTTTCGGCGTGTCGCTGAAACTCGCGGACGAGTTCGCCGGGGACGATGTGGGCTACGGCTTCGACAACATCGGCGATGTGCTCAGCATCTCGCCGCTGCGCATGGAGCAGTATCTCAACGCCGCCGAGCAGCTCACCGCCATCCTGCTCGGCAAGACGGACGCGCCGCCTTACGACGAGTTCAGCGAGGCCGTCTTTTTCCAATTTAACAAGAAGCCCCGCAACGCGAGCGACCGCGGCTGGGAAGTCGTGCCGGAGGGACAGCTCTGGCTCGACTTCGAGCTGCCGGCACCCGGCGAGTATGAGATCAAACTTTACGCGTGGGGCGTGGAGAAGCCGGAGGAAAAGGACCGGAGCAACAACGAGCGCTGGCTGGAGAAAGACTACCCGCTCGACCCCAAAGCGCGGCCAGTGGTGGAGGCCACGCTCTTGTGCGATGACCAGCTCATCGGCCATGTGCCAGTGCAGCCCGGCAATGGCACCACCGCCAGCCGGCAGATTCACACGCTGCGTTTCACCGCGCAGGCGGGTGTGCACACGATTCGCGTGCATCACCGCTTTCCACGCGAGTTCACCGCGGAGCAAATCGCCGCGCATTTGGAAAAGCCGCTGCTCGCTCCGCGTCTCGGTGTGCGGCGTGTGGCCTTGCGCGGGCCGCTGCAATTTGGCGCGGCGAAACTGGCTCCCGCGCACGAAGCCTTGCTGAAAACGCGACCCGCTTCCGGTCTCAGCGAAAGCGCGGCGGCAGAAAAAATTCTCCGCGCCATCGGCGACCGCGCTTTTCGTCGCCCTTTGAAGGCGGATGAGCTGAAGGACCTGCTGCGCTTCGTCGAAACGAGGCGAAGTGCGGACGATGACTTCGAGCGCGCCGTGGAACTCGCGGTGCAGACCATGCTCGTCTCGCCGAAATTTTTGTTCCGCCTCGACAACGTCGAACTCCCGCCGGGGAAGGACGACATCGCTCCGCTGGGCGACTACGCGCTGGCCTCGCGGCTCTCGTATTTTCTCACCGCATCCATGCCGGATGACACCCTGCTTGGGCTCGCGGCCAAAGGCACGCTGCACGAGCCGCAGACGCTCGCCGAGCAGGTGGAGCGTCTTCTCGCCGATCCGCGTGGAGTCGCGTTTAACGAGGCATTTTTCGGTCAATGGCTCGACCTGCGCAAAGTGCCGGAGGTCACGATGGACCGCGGGACATTCAAGACCTTCAGCACGGAGTTGAAGGACGACTTGCGTCGCGAGACCACGATGTTCGTGGAGTCCATCGTGCGCGAAAACCGGCCCGCGCTCGAGCTGCTCACCGCCGACTATTCATTTCTCAACGGACGACTCGCGGCCTTCTACGGCATCCCGGGCATTGATCGCAAAGCGGAGTTCCAGCGCGTTTCGCTGCAGGGCACGCCGCGCCAGGGCGTGCTCACGCATGGCAGCCTGCTCATGCTCACCTCGTATCCGAACCGCACCTCACCCACGCGGCGCGGCGCTTGGATTCTCGAAACCATCCTCGGCGAAGAACCACCGCCACCACCGCCGAACGTCCCCGAACTGGAACGCACCCGCGCCGCCGCGCCGAACCTCAGCCTGCGCGAGCAGCTCGTGCAGCATCGCGTGAATCCCACCTGCGTCTCCTGCCACCGCACCATGGACGCCATCGGCTTTGGCCTGGAGAACTTCGACGGTATCGGCAAGTGGCGCGACACCGATCAAGGGCGGCCCATCGACGCCAGCGGCGATTTACCGGGCGGCAAAGCCTTCAAGTCACCGCAGGAACTCATCGGCATCCTTGCCCGCCGTGATGAGGATTTCGTCCGGCATCTCAGCGGCAAGCTCCTCACCTTCGCGCTCGGGCGCGGTGTCGAATACTACGACCGCGTGGCGCTGGATGAAATCGTCCGCCAGACCAAGCCGGGCGGCTTTCGTTTCCGCGACCTCGTGCGCGAGGTCGCGATGAGCCGTCCGTTTCGATTCACGCAAACTCAAAACTCCAATTCAAAACCATGAACCGTCATTCCACTTCACGACGCATTTTCCTGCGCGGCCTCGGCGCGCTGGTCGGCCTGCCTTTCCTCGAATCGCTCCACGCCGCCACCGCAGCAGCGAAACCTCCGCTGCGCTTTGGCTGGATATTCTTCCCCAACGGCATGGTGCGCGATTTTTGGACGCCGCAGGGCGAGGGCCGCGAGTTCCAGTTCAATCAGACCAACGCCGCGCTCGCTCCCGTCCGCGAGCACGTCACCCTCATCGGCAATCTGGCCCACGACAAGGCCCGCGAGAATGGCGACACCGGTGGTGACCACGCCCGCAACGGCGCGACCTACCTCACCGCCGTGCAGGCGAAGAAAACCGGCGGCAAAGACATCCACGCCGGCGTTTCCATCGATCAAGTCTTCGCGCGGCAAATCGGCCAGCACACGCGCCTGCCCTCGCTGGAACTGGGCACCGAGCCGAGCCGAAAAGAAGGCCGCTGCGACTCCGGCTACAGCTGCATCTACATGTCGAACATCTCCTGGCGCAGC
>JBIKIA010000140.1:0-9943 GCA_044361885.1 Prosthecobacter sp.
GGTGACCCAGCGGCCGACGGGATTGCCGCAGCGATCATGGCCGTAGATCTGATAGACGGCATACACGGGGCGCCCGCAGGGCAGGTAGCTGATGATGCGACTGTGCGGGGTGGAGCAGCGATCCCAGGCCTGGGTTTCCGATGGAACGGCGAAGCCAAGAGTGGTGGCGGCAGCGACGAGAGCGAGGATCTTTTTCATAGTGTGGTGAACTTGGTGTTCGCGGGATTCAGACGAGCCTCTTCGAACCCTATTCAGCCACTTCAGAAATTTTTTCTCAGCACACCGGAGTGAGCAAATCACGACCTGCGAAATGTGCGGCGAGGTTGTCGATTACGAGCTGTGCCATGGCGCGTCGAGTCTCATGCGTGCCGCTGCCGACATGTGGAAGCAGCACGGTATTCTCGCATGAGATCAACTCCGCCGGGACATGTGGTTCGTTTTCAAACACGTCGAGTCCGGCACCTAGGATAACTTTGTTTTGCAGTGCCTGGATGAGTGCTTGTTCATCCACGACGGAGCCTCGCGCGATGTTGATGAGCGTGCCTTTGTAGCCAAGTGCGGCAAGCACTTCGGCATTCACGAGATGCTTTGTTCCAGAACCGCCAGGACAAGCGATGACGAGGAAGTCCGACTGCTCGGCGAGTGCGATTAGTGAGTCACAATACTGATGCGGCACGTCCTGCGGCTGGCGTCCGTGATAGGCGATCTTCATGCCGTGCGCGCTGAGTCTTTGAGCGATGGCCTTGCCAATGCGCCCGAGTCCGAGAATGCCTGCCGTCTTTCCGCGCAAGGCATGAGCGAGGGGAAATGGGGAGCTCGTCCATGAGCCGGCGCGGGTGAAGCGCTCCGCTTCGGCGAGACGTCGACTGGTCATCAAAACCAGCGCGCTGGCGATGTCGGCGACGTCATCGGTGAGCACATCGGGCGTGTTCGTCACGCGGATACCACGCTCACGGCATGTGGCGAGCGGTACGCCGTCATAACCAACTCCGAAGACGCTGATGATCTCCAGCTTTGGCAGGGAGGCGAGGAGTGCGCCAGTAGCGGTGAAACCGCCTGGCACGACGATGGCTCGTGTCTCGGGATCAGGCTGAGTGACGCATGTGTACGCTTCGGTGAGAGGATCGCGGAGGAAGTCTGGCAACGAGACGGGAAGGTGGACGGTGGACATGGCGGGTGCGGGGACTGAGTTACTTCTTCTTCCCCTTCTTCGCCGGACCACCCCAGGCGGTCTCGGGGTCGTAGTCCTCGTTTTGCGTTGGTTCCTGGGCACCGACTTCTTTTTTCCAGGCATGGAGCTTTTCGGTGAGACGCTGGGCGATGTCTCCATCGATGTCGGACGTGTCCTGCATCTCGCCGGGGTCGCGGCGGTGATTGTAGAGTTCGACTTTGCCGGTTTCGAGGAACTCGATGAGCTTCCAGTCGCCTTCTTTGATCGCGGAGTATGGCGTGGCGCTGCCGGGATGGTAATGCGGGTAGTGCCAGTAGATGGCGTCGCGTTTGAGGAAGCCTTTTTCAGTGAGCAGTGGCATCAGGGATTCGCCATCGACGATCTGACCGTCTTTGAGTTTGGTGGCGGTGGCTTCGAGCAGGGTGGGGACGTGGTCGTAGCTGATGACCGGGGTGTCGCACTCGCTGCCGGGATTGATTTTGCCAGGCCAGGTGACGATGAGCGGGATGTGGACGCCGCCGTCGTAGGCGCTGCCTTTGCCGAGGCGGGAGGGGCTGTTGTCCGTGGGGCCGCGTGACCAGCCTTTGGCGCTGATGGTGCCGGAGAGGCCTCCGTTGTCGCTGGTGAAAATGAAGATCGTGTTCTCCCACAGGCCTTCCTTCTCCAATGTGGCGCGCAGGCGGCCGACGCTGTCGTCCACGCTCTCGACGAGGGCGGCATACACGGGGTTCGAGTGACCTCCTGCGGCGCGCTTGGCCTGATATTTGGCGACGACTTCGGGCTTGCCCATGATGGGGGTATGCACGGCGTAGTGGGGGAGATAGATGAAGAAGGGCGTCGCCTTGTTTCGCTCGATGAAGCCGATGGCCTCGCTGGTGAGGCGGTCGGTGAGGAATTCGTCCTTCGGGCCGTCCTTCAGGGTATCGATTTTGTAAGGCGAGAAGTAGCTCGGCGGAGAACCCCGATCCGTACCGCCGATATTGGTGTCGAAGCCCTGCTGCTGGGGGTAGAGCTCGGGTCCGCCGAGGTGCCATTTGCCGATGCTAGCGGTGGCGTAGCCTCGTGTTTTGAGCCGCTCTGCCAGGGTTTCCTCCTCCAAGGGCAGTTGCTGGGTCCACTCGGGGATCTTGAGCCGGGCGTGGGGGCGGTCGTGTCCGGCGATCCAGTCGGTGATGTGCAGTCGGGCGGGGCTTTTTCCTGTCAAAACAGCCGCGCGGGTAGGGGAGCACACCGTGCAGGCGGAGTAGGCCTGGGTGAACTTCATCCCGTCCTTCGCGAGCTGGTCGATGTGCGGCGTCTCGTAGTATTTGCTGCCGTAGCAGCCGAGATCCGTCCAGCCCATGTCGTCGATCAGCATGAGGATAATGTTCGGCGGGGCCTCCTGGGCACAGACCAAGGGGCTGAGGGCCGAGAAAAGAGCGGTGAGGAGAAAGGGGCGGAGCATGGGGGATGATCATGAACACGATAGCGGAGGCAGATGTATCAAATCAATCTCCTCATTCCCTACTGGGGATGTCTGTCTTTAGTTTGACTTGCGGACTGCCGCCGACGACAGCACCGCCCCCCGTCGCCGGGGGCCAGTCTCAACCATGGATCACGACATTTACATCTACATCATCGCCGGTTTCGTGGCGCAGCTCATCGATGGCGCGCTCGGCATGGCGTATGGCATCTCCGCGTCGAGCTTGCTGATGGGATTCGGCGTCCCCCCAGTTGTCGTGAGCAGCACCGTCCATGCGGCGGAGTGCTTCACCACAGGTGCCTCGGCGATCTCGCATCACGCCTTTGGAAACATCAGCCGTGATCTCTTCCGCCGCCTTCTCATCCCCGGCATCATCGGCGCGGCAGTGGGTGCGTATGTGCTCAGTTCCTTCGATGGCGAGTTCATCAAGCCCTACATCTCCGGCTACCTGATGATCATGGGTGTGGTCATTATCGTGAAGGCCTTCATGCCTTTCCCGCCTCGTGAGGTCACGACGAAACTCACCCCGCTGGCCTTGGTCGGCTCCTTTCTGGATGCTGTGGGTGGTGGCGGCTGGGGTCCGATCGTCGCCACCAATCTTATCGTGCGCGGCAACTCGGTCCGCGAAGCCGTGGGCAGCGTGAATGCCGTGGAGTTCTTCGTCACCTTGTCCGCCTCGATTACCTTCTTCATGAGCATCGGCCTCGGTCACTGGCAGGTCATCGCCGGGTTGGCCGCCGGGGGCGTGGCAGCTGCGCCCTTTGGGGCTTATTTGACGAAAAGACTGCCGCATCGCCCGATGATGGTCGTCGTCGGCACCCTGGTCATCGTCCTGAGCCTGCGCACCTTGCTCAAGACGCTCGGGTACACGACTTGGTTCTGATCTTTGGTCGCTGGGCTGGAAAAGCATGGAAACTCCCTGCCAGTCTGCCATCACTGGGAGGATGTCGTTGAATAAGAATCGCTGGCTGGCGCGTGCCTTTCCGCTGTTGAGCGGAGGCTCCTTGGTGTTTGCCTTTCCCAACTGGAATCAGGAGTGGGTAGTGTGGCTGTGGCTGCTGCCGCTGCTCGCCGTCATCTGGGGAACAAGGGAAGTGCGCAGGCCGTTCTGGCCGGGGTATCTCGCGGGACTGGCTTTCTTCATCCCGAATCTGGCCTGGGTGCGGCACTCCTCCCGCGTCATGGCCGGGGCAGTGGATCATTCGTGGTTGGGGCTGGGGCCGGAGCTCATGGGCTTTGGTGCGTTGATCGGACTCAGCGCCTACTGCGCGGTGTATTTCGGGCTGTGGAGCTGGTTTGTGCATCGCTACGCCAGGCCGGATTTGAAGAAATTGACGCAGGGCTCGTGGCAGGAGAGCACCTGGGAATCCCTCCGCTGCGCGCTCCTGGCGGCAGGTGCGTGGGTGGCCTGCGAGTGGCTGCGCAGCACGACGGTCTTCACGGGCTTTGGCTGGAATGGCCTGGGCGTGGGGCTGCATCAAAACCGGGTGCTCATTCAGGTCGCGGATCTAGTGGGCGTGATGGGCCTTTCCTTTCTCCCGGTGCTGGTGATCTGCACCGCTTGGAATGCCCTCCGGCGCATGTTGCATTTGTATCACGGCACAGGCACCTGCCGCACCCGTCTGGACTTCACGGTGGCTTTGATGGTGCTACTTTCGGCGGCGGGCTATGGGGTCATGCGGATCACCGCGAAACCGGTGGACTCCGTGCTCGTGCGCACCCTCCTCGTGCAGCCAAACGTCTCCCAGGTCGATGCCTGGAGCGGGCGCTTTGCCCCGCAAGTGTATGAGCGGCTGGCAAAGTTCACCCGCCTCTATGCTGAGTCACGCGTGGGAAACTCGGGAATGGATCTGGTGATCTGGCCGGAGAGCGCCCTGCCCGTCCACCTCCACGGTCAGCCAGAGCGCTGGGGCCTGCCGAAGCACGAGACCTTCTTCAATGACCTCCTCCAGTCCGGCGACTTCAGCCTCATCACCGGCACGGAACTCTACGATTCCTCCGAGCACGGCCCCGGCGGGCATGTTTCCGCCGTCCTCTTCCGGGGCAGCTACGCCCACCGTCAGGACTATCACAAAGTCCACCTCGTCCCCTTCGGCGAATACCTGCCCTTTGGCGACTACCCGCCCTTCTCCCTCCTCCGCGGCGTCATCCCCGGCGACTTCGAGCCGGGGAAAAGTACCGAGCCTCTCAAGCTGGAAAAACCCGACGTCGGCATCATCCCGCTGATCTGCTTCGAAGACACCGTCGGGCGTCTTGCGCGTCGATTCGTCCGCCCTGGGCCGCAGATGATCGTGAACATCACCAATGACGGCTGGTTCCTCCAGAGCAACGAGATGGAAGTCCACACCGCCAACGCCAAATTCCGCGCCATCGAGCTCCGCCGCCCCATGGTCCGCGCCACCAACACCGGCGTCACCTGCTTCATCGACACCCTCGGCACCGTCACCCACCGACTCGCCGATCCAGAAACGGGCAGCACCTTGATCGAGGGCTGCCTGCCCGGCGAGGTGAAGGTGCCGAGCACTGGCGAGATGACCTTGTATGCGCGTCATGGCGACTGGTTCGCGCTGCTTTGCCTAGCTGCATGTGTCGTCCTCGTTTCCCGCCGCCGACTCCGCCGCCGCTCATGCCAGCCCTGACCTCCTACACGAAGCCCCTGACCAGCGATCAGGCCACCCGACTGCGCGCCTTGCTGGCCGAGGCAGGCTGGACTTTTGAAACGAAGCCCTACTGCCTTTACGCCGCCTCGCGGGGAAAGGTGAACGTGCTCGTGTATGAAAAAGGCCCCAAGGTCCTCGTCCAGGGCAAGGAGACCCAGGATTTCGTCACGAATCTGCTGGAGCCCCAGGTGCTCGGCGTGGCCGAACTCGGCTACGAAGAGGTCCATCACCCGGAGATGTTCGAGCCGCACATCGGCGTCGATGAAAGCGGCAAAGGCGACTTCTTCGGCCCGCTGGTCATCGCCGGCGTCTATGTGGACCGGCAGGTCACCCATGCCCTGCGCGACCTCGGCGCCGTGGACAGCAAGCGCATCAGCAGCGACGACAAGGTCTTCAAGCTCGCCGACCTCATCCGCAGCGTGCCCGGCCTGCGCTGGCAGGTCATCCAGATCAGCCCCGCGAGGTACAACGAGCTCTACGAGAAGTTCGGCAATCTCAACCGCCTGCTCGCCTGGGGCCACGCCAAGATCATCGAGACCTTGCTGGAAAAGGTGCCCTCATGTCCGCGCGCAATCTCGGATCAGTTTGCCAATCCCGCCGTGCTCCAGCGCGCCCTGCAAACTCGCGGGCGGACCATCGAGCTCATCCAGCGCACCAAGGCCGAGAGTGACCCCGCCGTCGCCGCCGCCTCCATCCTCGCGAGGGAAGGTTTTGTGAAGTGGCTGGGTCAGATGGGCAGCCAGATCGGGATCGAACTACCCAAAGGGGTTTCCGCCCAGGTGAAAGCCAACGCAGGAATGATCCATGAGCGGGATGGCATCGAAGGTCTTAGCCAGGTGGCCAAAATGCATTTCAAGACAGCTCAGGAAGTGATGGGGCGGCCGCATCAGTGATGGATCACGGGAGATCGGATTATCGTAGTTCATGATATCAGCGGCGAATATCAGGCGTTTGGAGCGCAAGAATGCGCTGGCAGCGTTGCCTGAAATGCGGATGCTGGCTTACTCAGAAGGAAAAGAGGCGGCGTTGTGGAAGCTAATCCCGGATGTGACGCCGCTGCACATGAGCGGTGGGCATTTCGCCATCTTGTGGCCGAAGGATGCCCATGCGCCGTGCTCGAGTGGGAGAAGCCGGAGCAGGTGCTCAAGGTGGTGGTGAAAGTAGCGGTGGAGTGATGGTGTCGAACATCCGACCTCGGGTAGAAGAGCGTAGAAACTAATTCTCCTCCATGATGCATTGATGACAGCTCTTCAACTGCCCTACCTCGCTAACCTCGTGATCCTCATGCCTGTGGCGATTCCGACGTTGCTGAATCTCTTCCGCACGGATCAAGGCTGCTTTGAGTCCAGTGCAGGGTGGCGAGTGCTCGTCGGGTCACTATGGACCGGGATCATGCTGCTCTCACTCCTTGGCTTGTGGGAACCAGTGCGTCTCTCCCCAGTGCTTGCGCTTCAGGTCATCTATAAGAGTCTATGGCTGCTCGTTTATGCACTGCCGCTGATAATGCGGCGCGAATGGCAACGCATTCCTTGGGGCATCACGATTTTGTTCGTCGCTATCGTCATCATCTGGCCTTGGCTGATACCTTGGCGTTATCTCCTGGGTCAATGAGGGGGATCATCCGTGGATTGGTAAAAGTGTGCTCTTTCAAAGCGTAGGTTTGCAGCCCCTGATGAAGCTATCCTCTGCCGCGATTCTCTTCTCTCTCTGTGTCACTGCACATGGAGACGAAGCCATGCTCACGTTTGAAAAAGACGTGCGACCCATCGTGAAGGCGCATTGCACGCATTGCCATGGAGAGGAAGAGAAACCGAAGGGCAAGCTGGACCTGCGACTGCGGCGCTTCATGGACAAGGTCGTCGTCGCGGGTGATCCGGCGAATAGCAAGCTCGTTGAGATGATCCGCAGCGGCGAGATGCCTGAGAAGGGCAAGAAGGTGTCCGAGGCCGAACTGGCGATTCTTGAGGAGTGGATCGCTCAGGGAGCGAAGACGGCCAAAGCGGAGCCGCTCGTGCTGGCACCGGGGCCGATGATTTCAGATGATGATCGCGAGTATTGGGTCTTTCAGTCGATCAAACGGCCTTTGGTGCCGTCGGATGTCGATTTCAAAAAAGTGCGCACGCCGGTGGATGCGTTTCTGCTGCACTCGATGCGTGAAAAGGGGCTCTATTTTGCTCCTGAGGCGGATCGGCGGACTTTGATCCGGCGTGTGACGCTTGATTTGACCGGCCTGCTGCCGACGCCCGAGGAAGTGGAGACGTTTTTGAATGATCAGTCGCCGCTGGCTTATGAACAGCTCGTGGAGCGCCTGCTGGCCTCGAAAAACTACGGCGAGCGCTGGGCGCGGCATTGGCTGGATGTTGTCGGCTATGCGGACTCGAATGGTTACTCCGAAGCGGACTCGGTACGGCCGCAGGCGTGGCGTTATCGCGACTATGTGATCCGCTCGATGAATGAGGACAAGCCATGGAGCGAGTTCATTCGGGAGCAGCTTGCAGGTGATGAACTCGCAGGTGCGACGCACGCCGATTATCAGCAGGCCGTGCTCGATCCCAAGCGGCGCGATGAACTCACTGCCACCGCATTCCTGCGCATGGCACCGGATGGCACGGGGGATGGTGTGGATGATCCAAAGCTCGCGAAGAACCAGGTCATCGCCGAGCAGATGAAGATCATGACGTCATCGCTCATGGGCATGACGGTGGCCTGTGCGCAGTGCCATGATCATCGCTATGATCCGATCACACAGGCCGACTACTATCGACTGCGCGCGATCTTTGACCCAGCCTACAACTGGGAAGCATGGCGTGCGCCTGCGCAGCGGCTTTACTCGCTGTATTCGCCGGAAGAACGCGCGAAGGCGGCCGAGATCGAGAAGAAGGCGGCTGAGATCAATCGTGAGGCTCAAGCCATCAGCAAAAAATTCCTCGATGAAATCTTCGAAGTCGAAATCCTCAAGCTGCCCGAGGCTGAGCGCGCTCCGTTCCGCGTCGCACGTGCCACGCCGAAGGACAAACAGACGCCGGAGCAGAAAGCGCTCATCAAAAAGTATCCATCCGCGCTCGCGACCTACTCGCTCGACCTCTACGACAAAAAGAAGCAGGACATCGTCGATGCCAAAGTCGCCGAAGCTACGAAACTACGCGCCACAAAGCCGACGGAAGGCTTTGTGATGGCGCTCATGGAAGTGAAGGGCCAAGTGCCCGCAACCAAGCTCTTCAATCGTGGTGATCACGATCAGCCGAAGCAAGCCGTGACTCCGGGTGAGCTGAGCATCATCGCCAAACCCGAGATCGAGCCCTTCAAAGCAGCAAGCGTGACCACAGGCTCCACCGGCCGCCGTCTTGCCTATGCAGAGTGGCTCACCAGTGGACAGCATCCTCTCGTAGCACGTGTTTTGGTGAACCGCTTTTGGTTGAACCACATGGGCCGCGGCATCGTGAACACCCCAGGAGATTTCGGTCACCAAGGCGAGCGTCCAACGCATCCCGAATTGCTCGACTGGCTCGCTGATGAGTTCATGCAGAGTGGCTGGAAGCTCAAATCGCTGCATCGCGTCATCATGCTGAGCAACGCGTATCGCCAGTCATCCACGAGTGTGGCTTCGCTGCACACCGACCCTGAAAACAAACTCTACGCCCGCTTCAAAATGCATCGCCTCGATGCCGAGACACTGCGTGACTCCATGCTCGCCGTCACCGGTTCACTCGTGCAGACCAGCTACGGCGCGCCAAGCGGCGTCGGCCGCGATCCCCAGGGCCGTGTGGTCGTCGGCATCGACAAAGGCACGATCACCCTCAACAAAGTCGATCCCGCCGGAGCCGACGACTTCCGCCGCTCCATCTACGTGCAAGTGCGCCGCAGCAAGCCCGTCACCGTGCTCGACACCTTCGACGCGCCCACCATGTCGCCCAACTGCGAGCTGCGCGCGCAAACCACCGTTGCCCCGCAATCACTGCTTCTCATGAACGACACCTTCGTTCTCGAAAACGCCCGCCGCCTCGCCGTCCGCCTCCAAACCGCCGCTCCGAATGATCCACGCAAGCAACTCCAGCAAGCCTGGCATCTCCTCTACAGCAAACCCGCCACCGAAGCCGATCTCACCCGCAGCCTGGCCTATCTCGATGAGCAAACCAAAGCGCTGACTCAATACCACCACGACATCCAACACGCCAAAGGCGTCGTCCCCAATCCGCCCCAAGAAGCCATGGCCAGCCTGTGCCAGATCTTGTGCAGTTCGAACCGTTTTTTATATGTGGAGTGATGCGGCGCATTAGTGGCTAGCTTTCAAACCCGCCAAAATCTCCGCATTCGGCTCAAACACGCCATGCTCGGTGACGAGTGCAGTGACGAGGCTGGCGGGAGTGACGTCAAAGCCGTCATTACGCGCCTGAGTGCCCGCCGGAGTGATGAGCACTTCCTCGCGCAGGCCTTCGGCATCCAATCCGGGCATGTGCGTTACCTCACGGGCGCTACGTTGCTCGATGGGGATGTCGCGGATGCCATCGGTGATGGTCCAGTCGATGGTGCTCACCGGCAGGGCGACGTAGAAGGGCACGTCATGCGCTTTGGCGGCTAGGGCTTTGAGGTAAGTGCCAATCTTGTTCGCCACATCACCCTGCGCGGTGACTCGATCTGCGCCCACGATGA
>JBIKIA010000539.1:0-3759 GCA_044361885.1 Prosthecobacter sp.
CCGCCGGTGAAGACGAAGGTCACGGTTTCCAACACACTGGGCTCGATGGGGGGATCATTCGTGACCGCAGATGCCATGCCATGCCTTGGCTCTTTGTTGGAAACATGTCATCACCTCCACCGCGACGCGATGGAGGTGTCATTTCCATCACGTAATAGTAGTCCTCATGCTCCGCTATTTGCTCATCCTCCCACTCGCCGCCCTCGCCCAATCCGGCCCGCCGCCGAAAGCGCCTGTCGTTCCCGGTGAGCTGCCGCCGCAGATCGAGACGCTGCAGTCCGGCGTGAAACTCACGCTCCTCGCCGAGCATCCTGATCTCGTCACGCCCACAGGCATCGATGTGGATGAAAAGGGCAACATCTGGCTCGCCGCATGTCACACGCATTTTCGTCCCGAAGGTTATACCGGCCCCGAGCACGACGAGATCCTCGTCTTTGATGCGAAGGGCAAAAACCGCCGTGTCTTCTACAACAAAACCGATGCCACGATGCACGTCGAGGTCGGCCCCGATGGCTGGATCTACCTCGCTGAACGTGATCGCATCCTGCGGGTGAAGGACACGAATGCCGATGGCGTCGGCGATTTGGAAGAGAACCTCGCCACCATGGACACCGTGGCCGATTACCCGCACAACGGTCTCAGCGGCATGGCCTGGCATCCTGATGGCGGACTCGTCTTCTCGCTCGGCGAGAACTTCGGCAAGGACTGGACCATTACCGGCACCGATGGCACGAAAGTCAGCGGACGCGGTGAAGGCGGCGTTTTTCGCTGCTCCGCCGATGGCAAAGGCATCCGCCGCATCGCACGTGGCTTCTGGAATCCGTTTGGACTCATGGTGCGCGAGGATGGCGAGATCTTCGCCGCTGAAAACGATCCTGGCAGCCGTCCTCCGTGCCGTTTGCTCAATGTCGTCGAAGGTGCCGACTACGGATTCCAGTGGGTCTATGGCAGCGCCCCCGTGCATCCCTTCGTCGCATGGAACGGCGAGCTGCGCGGCACGCTCGGCATGGTGCATCCCAGCGGCGAAGGCCCCTGCGCTGTCGTCGAGCTAGGCGGCGGAGTCATCATCCCGAGCTGGAGCGATCACAGCATCGACTACTTCCCGCTCACACGAAAAGGCGCGGGCTACACTTCCGAGCGCATCCCGCTCGTCAAAGGCAGCGACTTCTTCCGCCCCACCTGCATGGTCGCTGCGGGCAACGGTGTTTTTTATCTGAACGACTGGGTCTTCAGTTCCTACCCGATTCACGGTCGCGGCCGACTTTGGAAGCTCGAAGTCACTGACGCGCCTTGGATCGCGAAAAAGCAGCCCATCACAGCCGAGGCTGAGCTTGCGAAAAAACTGCGCACCGGTGGAACGAAGCTCGAAACCACCAAGCTCCTCGAACTCGCTCGTGGAACCGACAAATACCTCTCCGATGCCGCCCTCACCGCGCTTTCACGCGCCGGTTTGACCATCGAGCAAGTCAAAGCCCTCGCACCACAAGATCGCGTCTGGGCCTTCGTCGCCATGCGTCGTGCTGACTTGAATGACGAGCAGTGGGTTCGTGCCTTCATCAGCGATCCCGATGCCGAAATGCGCTTCGAATGCCTGCGCTGGATCGCCGATGCCGTGCTGAAAAACTTCCAGCCACAAGTCGAGGCCATGCTCAGTGATCCAAAGCTCGACTTCCGCCTTTTTGAGGCCGTTCTCGCCACCTGGAACACCCTTCGTGGCGATCCCGGCGCTGGCGTGACGAATCCCGAAGTGCTCGTCGAGCGCATCACGAACCCCAACACACCCGCCCGCCTCAAAGGCTACGCTTTGCGCCTCGCTCCGCCGACACACAAAGCCCTCACGCTCGAACTCCTGCGTGAGTTTGCGAACAGCGACGACGAAGTCCTCCAACTCGAAGCCGTGCGCACCCTCGCCGCCCGCCGTGCCAGCGCCGAGATCGCCGCCGATGACAAACGCAGCCCGCAACTCCGCGCCGAGGCCATACTCGGCACCGACGACACCGCGCTGCTGCAAAAACTTGTCACCAGCGAAGACGCCACCATCCGCGATGAAGCCAAACGCGCCCTCCGCTTCACCGATGGCTTCACACCTGCCGCGAATCGCCCGCCCTTCGATCAAACCGATGCCTGGCTGAAGCTACTCGACTCTCTTCCTAGCAAGCCCGATGCCGAGAACGGCCGCCGCCTCTTCTTCAACACCAAGGTCGCCATCTGCGCCAACTGCCATCGCCATAGCGGCCGTGGCAACGTCGTCGGCCCCGATCTCACCCTCATCGCGCAGCAGGGCGACCGCGCCGCCATCCTGCGCTCTATCCTGGAGCCGCATCGCGAAGTCGCCCCACAGTTTTATCCCTCGCTCGTGAAGCTCAAAGACGGCACCGAGTTCACCGGCATCCTCCTCCGTTCCTCCAGCAGCGAAGTCTTCCGCGACCTGACCGGCAAAGAAGTCTCCTTCCCCGAAGTCGATGTCATCAGCCGCACCGAAATCAAAATGTCCCTCATGCCCCCCGGCTTGGTCATGATCCTCACCGATGCCGAGCTGCGCGACTTGTTGGCATTCCTTACCCAGCGATGAAAACCATCTTCTTTCTGTTCTTCGCCACCTGCTCCCTTGCCCAGGAGCCTGCTCAGCCTGCTGAGTTCGAGCACGCTGGAATCATTGCTGCATGGAAGGCTTACGCAGACGTTTTGACCTTCGGCAAAGGCCAGACGCTGGCTTTGCTCGACGACGGCTGCACGATGTCGCGACCCGAGTGGCAGGGTGACAAGGTGAAGGTCACTCATGATGCGGTGGATGGCGATGCTGATCCGAAACACGAGGGCAAAGGCTACCACGGCAGCACCATCGGCATCCCGTCGTCCGTGAACCACGGTGGCAAGCGTGGTGTGGCCTACAACAACCAGATCGCCGTCGTCCGCAGCCTCGAATGCTGCCATTGCAAGATCAGCGACAGCGGCTCACTCGCCAAAGCGCTGCAATGGGTCATCGACCATCATGTGGAGCATCGCATCACCACCGTGAATCTCGCCCCCGTTGATGACAAGGAGCATGCCGAACCTGTTCCGACCGAGATCGATGCCAAGCTCGCGAAGCTTCGCGAACTCGGCATCTGGGTCAGCGCACCGGCAGGTAATCACGGATTCACCAAAGGCATCTCATGGCCCGCGAGCCAGCCGAACTGCTTCGCCATCGGCGCGGTGGCTCCCGGCAAAGACATCGCCACACTTGATCGCAGCGCGAAGATCGACCTTCTCGTGCCCGCACGGGCCACGAGCAGTTCCAACGCCATCCTCTGCGGTTTGGTGATGCTCCTGCGTGAGGCGATCGAGAAGTCCGGCTACGATTGGAAACAACACGGCTCCGACATCGCCAGTGCGATGATGACGATCTTGCAAACCACTGGCGTGAAGGTCGAAGACAAAGCCAGCGGCCAGACCTTCCGCCGCCTTGATCTCATGGCCGCGTTGAAGCTTGTGATGGGCAGGTGATTGCCCTCAATAAAGGTAAGCGAACTCATTCGAGTTCAGCAGCACGAGACAGACATCGGCGAGCGCACGGGTCTTGGCATCGCAATCGGTGGGCTGGAGGTCGGGGACGAAGTCGGTGTAGCCGGGAAGCTTCTCGTTGAAGGAAAATTTCTCGCCGGTGTTCTCTTCGACGGCGTCGCGGCGGATTTCGAGAGGTGGCTTCGTTTTCGTGAAGGACAGCTTCGTTTGTTTGGCCTCCATGTCGCGCCAGTGGGACTCGGTGGCGGCTTTTTC
>JBIKIA010000011.1:0-27600 GCA_044361885.1 Prosthecobacter sp.
GCGGACGGCCACAGGTGAGTTGGAAGACCCGGGCGATCACATCGGCGGGCTTTTCCTTCAGCGTACGATTCGCCAGCGCCAGTGCCCGATCATAGCTGCTCTGACCGTTGAAGAGGCTGAAGACCTGCGGCGTAACGGTAGAGACTTCGCGGGCTTCGCAGGAAAAGTCAGGCGCGGGTTCGTTGAAGACCTCCATGAAGGGATCGCGCAGGCCGCGAATCTTCAGAGCATAGAGGCTGCGGCGATGGCGTTGGGAGGGAAGGGGATTCGGCACCCAAGCGGAGGCAAAGGTGCCCATGACCTGACGCGGCTGCATGGCGACTTCGATATTGATCTCCGGGCGGTTCGGGATGCCGCCGAGAGTCGGATTCAGTTCGCCCGTGATGCTGAGCATGGCATCGCGTATTTCCTCGGCCATGAGGCGGCGTGGTTTGAACACCGCATAAGCTTTTTCAGCCTCTTCACGACTCAACTGAGAACCGGGAACAGAGAACTGAGAACTGCGCCGATAAGCAGCGCTCGTCATGATGAGCCGATGCATCTCCTTCACACTCCAACCCTTCTCCACTAGCGTCGCGGCGAGGAAGTCGAGCAGCTCGGGATGCGTGGGCTTTTTGCCGGTGCTGCCGAAGTTGTTGGGATTGCCCGCGAGCGCTCGGCCGAAGTGCCAGAGCCAGAGACGATTGACGAGCGTGCGTGTGGTGAGCGGATTGTCTTTACTGGCGATCCATTTGGCGAGGGCGGTGCGGCGGCCTTCGACTGCTTCGGGGAACTCGACGCTGCCAAAAATGGAGAGCACGCCGGGCTTCACTTTGGTGGTGGGTGAGAAGGGGTCGCCGCCGCCGAGGATGGCGGTTTGCTCGAGTTCGCCGTTCTTCATGCGGTCGCCGGGCATGCGCAGCGGTTGGTAAACATTCACCATCGGGATGGTGACGCCGTTGTACACGCTGAAGGCGTAGGGCTCGTAGCGCTCCATCTCCCATTTGAGACGTTCGAGGCCTTTGCGGGCGACGCGTTCATTGCCAAAATCCTGCGGCTCGAAGCCGACGAGTTTGGGCGGAAAGCTATCTTCTGGCAGGCCTTGTTTGGTGAGGGTTTGCCGTGCGGTGCCGAAGACATCGGAGAAGCCCTTTTTGGCATTCTTGCCGCCGCCTTTCTTTGCTTCGACGACAGCGGCGTTCCATTTCGCTGGATCGAGCATTTTGTCGGCGAGCCACTTTTGGGCGTTTTGGAGCAGTTTGTCATCGAGATGCTTCAAAACAGCCATGTGCTCGGCGTGGCGGGTTTCGAGGTGCTTTTTCTCGTCGAAGCCGGTGGTGTTTTCTTCCTTCAAAAACGGCGCGGACCGCTCGGTGAGCTGCGTGGTGCTGAAGCAGGCCTGCATGGCGTAGTAGTCATGCGTGGGCACGGGATCGAACTTGTGATCATGGCAGCGGGCGCATTGCAGCGAGTGCGCGAGGAAGGTCTCGCCGACGCTGTTCGTCACGTCATCGAGGAAGCGCTGCCGGGCGACTTTGGCGACCTCCATGCCGGTGAGTTCCCATGGGCCCATGCGGAGGAAGCCGCTGGCGATCAAGAGTTCGGAGTTTGAAGTTTCAGGGTTCAAGTTCTCTGCGAGTTCATCACCGGCGATTTGTTCGCGGATGAACTGATCATAGGGTTTGTCGGTGTTGAAGCTGCGCACGATGTAGTCGCGGTAGCGCCAGGCGTTGCCGCGTTCATAGTCGTTGGCGAAGCCGCTGCTGTCCGCGTAGCGCACGACATCAAGCCAGTGGCGGGCCATGCGTTCGCCGTAGTGGGGGGAGTCGAGGAGGCGGTTGATCAGGCGCAGATTAGCGTCGGACTTGTCGGACGAGTCTGACAGGTCGGCCTCGAAAGCCGAGATCTCCTCCGGCGTCGGCGGGAGGCCGAGTAGATCAAAGGTGGCACGGCGGATGAAGGTGCAGGCATCGGCGTCAGGCGCAGGCTCTTTGACGTCGAGTAGCGCATCCACAGGATGGACTGAGGACTGATTACTGAGCACTGGTTTCCGCACCGGCTGGTATCCCCACAGCGCCTCCGGCTTGTAGCGGCGGTTCGCCCATTCAGGAGAAAGCGCGCCGGTGACCTGCACAGTGATACCATCTTCGGCGCTCCACTTCTCGGCACTGGTTTTGGCGATGGCGTTTCGTTTGGCTTCGTCGGGCCAAGGAGCGCCGCCGGTGATCCAGTCTTTGATCCAGGCGAGTTGCTCGGGCTTGAGCTGATCAGCCTCCTTTGGCGGCATGGGCTCCCAATCGTCATGCGTGCGGGTGGAGGCTAGGTAGAGCGGGCTTTCTTCAGGCTTTCCAGGGACGAGGGATTTGGTTTCGCTCTCGCCGCCTTTGATGGCGCTCTCCAGCGTGCGCATGTCGTAGTCGCCTTTGATCTTCTTTTCGTCGTTGCCATGGCAGGCGAGGCATTTCTCCTGAAACAAGGGCCAGACGCGGCGAACGAACAAAGCCTCGGCGTCCTCGGCATGGAGCGACGAGGCGGCGAAGAGGGCAAACAAGGCGGCTCGGAAAGTCATGGTGGGACAACGATGGAAACGAGCCGTCATTTCTTTTCCTGACGCATCACCCGACTTCGCTCCAGCGGATGTTTCGGCGGATGCCGACGACGTGAAAGTGTTCGTCCGAATTCTGGATGTAGCCTTTGGGGTCGATGACCATGCCTTCGGACTCGAGCCGGGCCTTTTGCTGGTCGTGCAGCTCGACATCCATCTTGGGACTGATGCGGGCATCCGCACTGACGACGCGGTGCCAGGGCAGCGCTATCGATTCCTCTTCCGTGAGCCTACTCATCACAAACGCGACATGCCGCGCCATGACGTTCATGTGGATAGCGATGCTGCCGTAGGTGGTGAACTTTCCTTCAGGGATCAGCCCGACGAGACGGATCACTTCCGCGCGGATACGGGCAAAGGCGGGGGATTTTGTTTTAGCCATGGAGGGGACGGGAGAATCTCAGAGGCGCTATGCGAACACAGTGGCGGCAAGCTGGGTGGGAATGAGGAGGAACTTCAATCAGAATACTATTATGAAGATCATGGAATGATGGTTAAGTTCTCCAAATGTTTCGATCTACCCCGAATCTCAAGCCTCTGGTCCAGCGACTGCCGTTGCTGCTGGCGGTTTGGCTTGGTCTGGCGGGGTTGAGCTCGGGGATCGTGCTTCTGGACACGGACAATGCGTCGAGCAACACGACGGCTCCATCGGGCATCTATGCGGACAGTGGCTGGGGTTTCCAAGGTGAATATGGCGGCTTTCTCGGAACGATGATCGGGCAACAGTACTTCATCACGGCGCAGCATTTCGGGGTGCAGGGCGGCACGTTTGTCAGCACGGCGGAGTTCAATGGCGTGGCAGATGTGACCTACACGATCGACTCTGCGGCGAATGGCGGCGCTGGGTTCTGGGACATCGCGGGGACGGACCTACGCGTGTTTAAGATCAACGAGAACTTCACATCCTGGGCCGAGATTTACACGGGCAGCAGCGAGGTCGGGAGCACGATGGTGACGTTTGGTCGAGGTGGTCCACGGGGGGCAGAAGTGACGATCGGGCCGACGGTTCACGGCTGGCACACGACGGGCATGGATGGCGTCTCGCGCTGGGGAGCGAATGAAGTGAGTGGGATCGTCACAAGCGGTGTGGGAGATTTGATCTCGGCTCAGTTCAACGATGTGTCGGGCCAGAACGAGGCCACGCTTTCCTCAGGGGATTCTGGTGGTGGAGTCTTCATTAAAGTCGGTGCTCAATGGCAATTGGCGGGCATCAATTACGCGGTGGACGGCTTCTTTGACACGAACAGCACGGTGGGCGACTTCAGTGAGTTCGACGCGGCGCTCTTCGACACAGGTGGCTTCTACGAGGGGAGCGACGGCACAGGCTGGAACTTCCACACAGACACGGGCCTGGATAAACCGAGCAGCATGTATGCCTCGCGCGTCTCGTCGAGCTCGACAGAAATATTGGCGATTGTCGCCGTGCCTGAGCCGGGGAGTTTGGTGCTGCTGGCGATGGCGGGAATGGCAATGCTTCGCCGCCGCCGTCAGGTTACTTTGCTTTAAGTTCGGCAAAGATGAGCCGGCCTGCGGAGGTGGGCAGGGCGCTGGAGATCACGACATCGACCGTTTGACCCACAAAGGCGGCAGCTTGGTTGACGACGATCATGGTGCCGTCCGGGAGGTAGCCCACGGCTTGATGCTTATCCTTGCCGGGTTTCTGGAGGCTGAGCGCAAGTGCATCGCCAGGGTTGAGCTCCGGCTGGAGGGCCATGACGAGATCGTTGAAACTCAGGACCGTGATGCCACGAAGGCGGGCGACTTTGGCGAGGTCTTCGTCGTTCGTGAGCAGACGGGCATTGAGCTGGCGGGAAAGATGGGCGAGCCGGGCATCGACGGAGAGATCATCTCGTTTCTCCCAGCTCTCAGGCTCGAAGACGGTGAGACGGACGCCGGGCAGGGCGCGGAGTTTTTCCATGACTTCGAGACCGCGTTTGCCACGCAGCACTTTTTGGTTGTCGCCGGACTCGGTGAGGCGCTGGAGTTCATCCAAAACGAAGCGCGGGACGACGAGTGGGCCGCTGAGGAAACCAGTGTCAGCCACTTTGAGAATGCGGCCGTCGATGATGATGTTCGTATCGAGCAGGAGCGGCTCGCCTTCCGCGCCTTCGCGGCGGAACTGCACATAGGGGATGATGAAGGCGAACTGGTCGCGATCACTGCGCAGGGCGACGGTGACGCCGAAGAAGGCGAGCGAGGCATAGATGACGAGCTGCACGAGGTTTTGCAGAGCCTCGCTGCCGGGCTTTGACTGGAAGTAGTCGAGCTGGAAAACGCCGATACGGGTGATGAGCCAGGCGCAGAAAAGGCCGATGCCGAGGCCGAAGGTGGCGTGTGAGAAGTCCCGCAGCGTCACGCGTGTGAGCGTGAGGTCCAGCACCAGGAGCATTCCCATCACGACCGCGCCCGTGATCGCTCCCGTCCATGCGGGCTGATCAAAGCCGAGCGCGATCGTGATGCCGATGAACACGAAGAGCGAAAAGAAGAGCGCCCGGACGAGGCGGATGGACCACGGTGAATTCATGGAGAAGTATTGCGTGTGGAGAGTAGCGACGCGGGCGGGCTTTGACGAGAGGCAAATGCGGTGAGCGAACTCTTTGCAAATCATCGCCAAGTGCGGCAAACCTCCGCCCCGCCCCATGCCCCGCGTTTACATCAAGACCTACGGCTGCCAGATGAATGAGCGCGATACCGAGCAGGTATCGCAGATGTTCGTCGAGCGCGGCTATACCATGACGGCGACGGATGCGGACGCGGATGTGGTGCTGATCAATACCTGCTCCGTGCGCGATCAGGCGGAGCAGAAGGCGATGGGGAAGATGGGCATGGTGCGGCGGCGGAAGGTGCCGCTGGTCACGGGTTTCATGGGCTGCATGGCGCAGAGCCGCGGCTCGGAACTGGTGGGGAAGACGAACGTGGATCTCGTGGTCGGCACGCAGAAGTATCATCGCGTGGTCGAGTATGTGGATGAGATCATCCGCGCCAAGGAAGTGCGGCAGATGGATGAGGAGCGTTTTTCCATCGTGGATATCGACGAAGAGGACGCGAGCCAGAACACGATCCGCGATCACACCCTGAAGCCGAAGCAGGGCTCGGCTTTTGTGAGCATCATGCAGGGCTGCAACATGAAGTGCACCTTTTGCATCGTGCCCTACACACGCGGCGGAGAGCGTGGGCGGCCCATCGCAGACATCGTGGAGGAGGTCCGCCGCCTCGCCGATCAAGGCGTGAAGGAAATCACGCTTCTCGGGCAAATCGTGAATCTTTATGGGCGGCATGAGTTCC
This sequence comes from Prosthecobacter sp., assembly GCA_044361885.1. Taxonomy (GTDB): domain Bacteria; phylum Verrucomicrobiota; class Verrucomicrobiia; order Verrucomicrobiales; family Verrucomicrobiaceae; genus Prosthecobacter. Next base: position 5,870 of record JBIKIA010000011.1, read on the forward strand.
CTGTCGTGGATGGAAAATCGCCGTTCGTGCAGCTCATTGAAGCCGTGCATGAGGTGCCGGGCATCCAGCGCATTCGCTTCACCAGCCCGCATCCGATCGGCTACAAGAAGGACCTGATCGAGGCCTTCAGGTATCTGCCAAAGCTCGCCGAGCATGTGCATCTGCCGGTACAGAGCGGGAGTGATGAGATCCTCAAGAAAATGCACCGGCCCTACACCTCGGCGAAGTTCAGCGAGCTGGTGGAGCGCATCCGCGCAGCGCGTCCGGGCATCGCGGTGACGACGGATGTGATCGTGGGCTTCCCCGGCGAGACAGAGCAGCATTACCTGGAGACGCGGGAGCTCTTCGATCGGCTGAAATTTGATAACGCCTTCGTCTTCCGCTACTCGAAGCGCCGCGGCACGCCCGCTGCGGAGATGGCGGAGGAGTTGCAAGTCAGCGAGCAGGAGAAGGAGCGCCGTAATCAGGATCTGCTGACGCTGGTGAACTCCCACGCTTATCCGCGCTATGAAGAGCTGATCGGCCAACGCGTGGAGGTGCTTTGTGAAGGCACGAGCAAGACGAACGAGTCACGCCTCACGGGACGCACGCGGACGAATCGAATCGTCGTCTTCGAGGGCAATCCCGAGCGTCACATTGGCGAGATCTTCGATGTGAATATCACGGGCTGGGCGAACTTCACGCTGTTTGGCGATCCGGTCGTCGTCTAGGCCAAAGCCTTCCGACGTGTGGGCTTGCGGGCTGCTTTGACGGCAGGGCGCGGGGCACGACGGGCGGGCTTGGGCACGGAGATGACGGCCTCAGCAGGCTCCGCCTGGGCATCTTTGAGGGCACGGAGTTCCTTTTCTACCTCGGCGAGACGGCGTGAGGTGACATCGAGCTTTTTGGTGACGAGTCGGGCGACGAATTCAAACAGTGCGGCGTGGAAGGCGGGGTCTTCCTCACGCGGATGGATGTCCTGGAGGAATTTCTGGTCCACGGCGAGGCAGAGAGCGCGGCTGCCCGCGATGACGGAGGCGGCGCGTTTGTCCTGATTGACCAAGGCCAGCTCGCCGAAGACGTCTCCAGGGCGAGAAATGGTGGCCACGGTTTTGCCGCTCACGCGGACTTCGAGATTCCCGCTAAGCAGGACGTAGATGCGGCTGTCGATGGTTCCTTCTTGGATGATCGTGTCCCCCGGATCGCACTGGAGGAGGGATGAGGAGTTCAGGACTTCGTCGAGCTGTTCGTCGGTGAAACTATTGAGGAACGGCACGGCCTTCAAAGGCGCGGGCAGGCGTCCTTCTTCGTGTATATAGGCGTACTCTTTCATAGGTGATGGCTGGGTTATCTCATGGGTACGGGACGCGCGACAAGATCATTCCCCGTGCCAGTCGAAGATTTTTCGTCACCCAGATGGGGGACATAGGGAATCAGGTGCCAAAGCAGCGGTCTCCGGCATCTCCGAGACCAGGCACGATGTAGAAGTTCTCATTTAACCCCACATCAATGGCAGCGGTGACGACGGGCACGTCTGGGTGCGCTTCATGCAGCGCATCCAAGCCCTGTGGGCTGCTGACCACAGAGACGAAGGTGAGCCGCTCGGCACCGGCGGCCTTGAGCTGCTTGATCGTGAAGCAGGCGCTGCCACCGGTGGCGAGCATGGGATCGAGCACAAAGACATCGGCCTCATGCAGGACGACGGGAAGCTTGGCATAGTAGGGTCTCGGCTGGGCGGTCTCTTCACAACGGGCGATGCCGATGTGGGCCACGATGGCCTCGGGCACGAGGGCGTGGATGGCATCGCTCAGGCCCAATCCGGCGCGGAGAATGGGCACGAGCACGAGTGGGCGGGCAAAGGTCTGGCCCTGTGTCTCCGCCAGGGGTGTCTGAATGGTGACCTCCGCTGTCTCCAATCCACGGCTGGCCACGGTGAAGAGGATCTCCGCCAGCCGATGCAGATGCCAGCGGAATTGTGCCGGGGGCGTGTCCTGCCGGCGCATGGCCGTCAGGTGAATCTGGGCGAGCGGATGGGTGACGACGAGAGGCTGTGGCGCGGACATGATGTGCTATTTTTGCAGAGATGTGGATAAATCGACGATGAACTCGAATTCATCAGGCTTTGTTTCTGGAGCCAAGGCGACTCGGAAGACACTACCTGGCTTGGGGTCGCCTGACCAGGAGCTATTCCCAGTCCAATCGTGCGCTTTGCCATGCGATCCCCAGCTCTGCCCATGATTCGTCATGCTGCCAAAGGCCAGAGATTCATCGCTGAAGATGGCCAGACTGAGTTTTGGGCTCAGCGCTTGGACTCTAGCCCACATCGCCGCATCTCCGGCACCTTCGATCTTGAGGTCGATCAAGGGAGGGAGATGGTTTTTCCGATGCTTCACCTTCGGTGCGGAGGGCGTGAGGGTGAGTTTGTGGAATCCGAGCTGGAGGCCTTCGGCATTTATCTCGGCTTGGCCCATTTTGCCCGTTTCATCCCAGAAACCCGAGGCGATGAAGGTGACGTCAGCAGCATTCCAGGGGAAGGTCTCAGCCTGCGGACGCAGCGTGTAAAGGATTCGAGCGAGCTTATGATCTGGCAGCAGCGTGTAGCCAGCAGAGTAGAAGATTGGGTTCCCCTGCATGTCTTCCACCCGGATGTCGTCCGCAGGATGTTCCAGATAGAGCAGCGGCTTCGCTTCATGTCGGAAATCCGGTTTAAAGCTGAGGCGGGGGGAGGGCGATTCGATGCGGTTTAAGTGCGTAAGTTCGACTCGATACCTGTCTGATTCCTTGACTGCTGGAACGGACACTGGCTTCAAGGATGGGAAACTCGAGCGGTGACCTGGGTTCGGAATGCTTGTCTCCACGGGTGACTGGCCGGGGGTTTGAAAGCGAAGGCGCAGTGTCGGGGAAGCGCGCGGAAAAGGAGACCGCGAAGCCAAGGCATGGGCATCCCGAGAATCCGCAAAGACAGGTCCGCAAAAAGGCAACCATCCACCGGCACCGTCCTCCACCTCGACGAGTAGCTGACAGAGTTCTAGAGCGCTAGTGCCTGACACCTGTTCGCTGCCGACGAGGCGGGTTCCTTTTCTCTGCACCCTGAGCAGGTCCAGTCCCTCATCCGCGATGAAATGGTCCGTGGTAAAGGCTGTGCCATCGGGACGGTAGGCACGCAGGAGCAGATAGAGGCAGGGGAGTCGAGTCTGGTGCTCCAAGGATGCCTCGGAGAGAGTGCCGTTCGTCTCCTTCGTGGAAAACAACATGGAGCTGTGAGCATAACTGATGCTCTCGCTCAAGGCTACCCAGGTGACGAAACGGAAAGGTTTGTGGATCAACTTCGGCGCCAGCTCTGCCCGGACGATTTCCACTTTGAAACCATTGGCAAATGTGGCTGAAGCGATCGCGGGTTCTTGGATGGAGTCTAGGCGCTGCCATGCCAACACGGCGAGCAGGCCTAGAGAAATCATCACCAGGGTTCCCAACACCCACCACCAGCCGTGAGGTGTGGGAGATGGGGGCGTCTCGGACATGGCGCGAAGCGGGAGACAGTCCAGAGGCTCAGTTTCCCGTCGGAGTGCCCGGTGATACCGGCGCAGGTATCGAGGAGGAAGATGGGGCAGGGGCAGAGAATGGGGCACCGATGGGCACTAGCGTAGTGCCTGCGGGCGAAGTCGGCGCTGCGGGTGTCGCGGCAGGTCCGTTTGGATCACCTGGAGCCAGGGAGGTGGCGGCATTAGCTGCGGCGGCTGCTTCTTCGGCTTTCTTCTTCGCGGCGGCGAGTTTGGCGGAGTTGGCCTTGGATTTTTCGGCGGACTGCTTGAGGTAGCTTTGATAATCAGGCCCGCTACCCTCGATTTTCACCGGAGTGCCGATGGCGGTGTGCTTGAACATGGTGCCGGCGAACTTCGATGGGAGGCGGATGCAACCGTGAGAGGCGCGTTTCCCAGGACGTGGGATGGGGCCGATGTGCATGCCCACGCCATCGCCGGTGAGGCGCATGAAGTAGGTCATCTTCGCGGCTTCGAAGCGGCCGCCAGGAGGCAGGAGATCGCGGCCCTGCTTGAAGTCGGAGTTCACGAGCTTGCCATCCGCGTCATAGCCCTTGCCGTAGAGGTTGGAGACTTTGTCGGAGATCTTCTCCAGCACTTTGAACTCGCCAATCGGCGTGGGGAAGCTGGTGATGCCGGTGGCCACATAGGTCCAGCCGAGCTGTTCTTCGCCGTTGTATAGATAGGCCTTTTGTTCATCCACATTGATGCGGACGGAGGTGATGTCCTTGCCGAGGCCGTTCCATTCGAAGAGCCCGGTGGGTTTTTTGACGACAGGCGGTGGCTCTGGCGGTGGTGGCCTAGTCTTACAAGCAGCCAGCCAGAGGGTGGCGGCGATCACGGTGCCGCGTGTGGCGAGGCGAAGCAGGTTTGGGGGGCTCATGTGGGTGGAAGTTTACTTTGTCAGTGGAAACTGGCAACGATGGCGTTCAGAAGAGTGGGAGTTCAAGCATGCCCTTATTCATACATGTCGATGCTGTTTCCAAGTGTCTAATCAGGGCCCAACAATGGACCCATTCAAGAAGCCGAATGGGAAAATCTGTTACGGGATCGGCACAGCGGTGACCTGTACCTGATAAAACTTGCCGGGGCCCGATGAATCAGTGTCTGTAAAAATCAGTCCGCTGCCTGAAGCCTGCTGATTTTTGGCATTTGCCTCGTTCTCAATGGCCCAAGTCACCATATCTACACTGCTATAGATGTGATAGTAGCGTCCTGAAATCGTGGTGAAACCCACGTTCACCGCATTGCCACTTCGGGACACGTCCGAGATCACGAAACGGCTGGCTCTGTCCAGTGGGTTCGTTCCGGCGGACGCCTCGTCTTGATTGTTCGTGCCGTCGCTATCCTGATCGCCTGTGACGGAGAGGAGCATGACGGGGGGCGTTTGGCTGGCAGGGTTCGGCGAGCCGCTGTCGCTTTGCCCTGCGGAAGATTCGATGCCAGCGGCGCTGACGGCTTTCAAGGTGGCGTAGTAGGTCTGCCCGGCGACTCCTGTGAAGGTGTGGCTTGTGCCGCTCACGCTGACGTTGTTCGCCAAGTCATTCCCGCCGGGCGTGGTGCCGATGCTGATGCGATAGCCGGCGATGTTGTCATGTGGCCCGGCGTTGTTGGTCCAGGTGAAGGTGCCTTGCGTGCCGATCTGGTAGTAGCTGGTGTTCGGTGCGCTGGCCGGTGGCGGGGTGACATCGACGATCTTCAAAAATTGCGCCAACTCGCCGTCGGCGATGATCGGATTCACGGTGCCGCCGCCGAGTGAAACAGGGATGCCGTTGCTGTAAATGTCCGCGCCAGTGCGTGCGGTGGTCCAGACATTGGCGCTGGCGTTGCTGCTGGCGAGGTTGCGGAGATTGTATTGCCGCGTGGTGCTGTTTTGTAGGCCGAGGAGGCTCCAAAGCGGATCGCCAACGCCGCCACGGAGGTCGAATGTGCTGCTGGTGGCGAAATGAGCCGCCGAGTGCTCGAAGAGATTGGCAAAGCACAGCACCACGTCTTTGTGCGCAGGCGAGGCATTGGCCTGTTCATACTTGGCGATGGCGAAAAGGTTGTCCGCTGGTGCTCCGCCGCCGATTTTAAGGTCGAGGTAGTATTGATTGATCGATTTGATCGCGGGGCTGTTGAGGCGTGCCCAGTTCACGCGGCCATACCACTGCGCCATGCCGGTGTTGTTCGGCGGCGGCTGGCTCCAGAACTGCGCTTTGTTCCACTTTTTGAAATGAGGGATGCGTTTGCCGAAGTTCAGCTCGTGATCGGTCTCAAAGCCGTCGTAGTGCATGAAGCCGACACTCGTGTTGTAATTTTGAATGCCTTGCTCCTGGCCGTAAAACGTCATTGGCAGGCCGGGGACGGTCGCGAGGCTGGCGTAGCGGGTCGCATTCAGCCATGCGTCGTTATCTGGCAGGATTTCGTCGTGACCGGTGATGTTGAGCAAGATGGCTCCCGTGCGGTAATTGCTCCGGCGACTCTCCAGGGCGCTTTGGATGTCGTATTCCTTGTTCACATGGCTGGCGGTGAAGTTGAAGACGAGGCTTTCGTTGAGGATGTCGAAGACGCGATTGCTGCGGTAGCCGGGTTCCGCTCCATCGAGCGTTTCGGCCATGAAGACGAAGTTCCATTTCGCGCTGCGGGTTTTGTTGATGACGTATTCCCACAGCGGATTCGGCAGACCTTGGCCGAAGTCGCAGCGCAGGGAGTCGATGCCTTTGTTATCCGCCGCGAGCCGTGTGGCTGCGCTGCCGGTGGTGGAGTTCGAAAGCGAGTGTCCAGTCTGCTGAAGCCAGTAAATCGGGTAATAGCCGAGGTAGCGCCAGAGTTTGATCACTTCGGGGCTGAGTGAGTTCCAGTCCATGAAGTCGTCTTCGTTTTTATGCGGCTCAGAACCGGCGGTGTAGCTGCCGAAGCGCCACTGGGCCGAGTAGCGGCCGTAGTAAAGCTCTGCCACGTCCGCCCACTTGCCGAAGTCGTTTCTATCCGGTGCCACGGCTTTGTCTTTGTCGGTCAAACTGGTGAAATACGTCGCCGCTTGGCCGTAGTCGCCGGTGCGTGAATACCAGTTCGCAGGAATCGCATTGCTCGTGCCACCCGTGAAACCGAGATCGACGCCGCCCTGGCCATAAACCGCGTCCCAGGCTGAGTGATTCGCCACGAAATCGAGCATCACATTGATCGTGCCGACGCTGCCGCTGTAGTTGTCCGCTTTGGTGACAAAGGTTTGGAATTCGCTCATCGCGGAGCTTTCGGTATTCGCGCTGCCGAGGAAGGGATTCACCGCGAAGAAGTTCTTCGTCGCATACGGACTGCCCGGCTCATACGGCGAGGAATTCGCGGGATCGTTTTCCACGCCGAGGCCGCCCGTCGGATGAATAGGCTGGAACCACAGGCAGTTCGTCTGGATGGTGTTGAAGTAGTCGAGCGAAAGCGGGTCGGTGCCGTCGCTATCACCATCGGCAGCGCCGAGCAGATCGACAAAGGTGCTGCGCCCGCCGGAGTTGTTCGCCGTGGCCTCGATGGTGAGCGGATTCAGCTCATACAGCGTCATTTCGAGTGTCTTTTTCGGCGACACGACCACGGCGTGATCGCGGTCGCCATAGTAGAACCACGGCCCCGTCGGTGAGAAGCGATAGCGCACCGTGGCACGATACGCACCGGTCTTCGTCACCGGTATCGACGCGCTCCAAGTCGAGCCCGCCGCCGTCATCGGATAGGCTTTGTAGTAATGCGTGTCATTCTGCCCGGCGAGGTCGCGTGGCGGCGGCAGTATGCCATCGGCCACGCCGTCGCCGTTGTTGTCGGTGTCTGCTTTGTCGCGGCGGTTGAGGTTCGTCACGACTTCAACCTCGGCAGGTGGTGTGCCCGCATTGAAAGTGGCGCTGACGTTCAGCGGGTAGGATTCACCTGCGATTTCGTCGATGAAGAATTTCGTCGTTTGATACGGCCCGCTGGTGTTGTTCACCGTGAAGGTCGTGATGCGATTCACGCCTGTGATGGCGTAGTTTGCACCCGCGTTGTTGTTCCAGGAAAGCGTTAGCGCATCCGTGACGAAGTTGCTGTGAAATTTATCCGGCGCAGCGGTGCTGGTGAAGACATGCCACGCGTAGTTCTTGCCGTCTTTGATGTCAGGGATCGTCGCCGTGGCTGAATTGCCCGCAACCGTTGCCTGGATGACCTGCGAATACTTCCACGCACTGTCCGTGTAGCGCACATAGACCTTCTCCTCGGTGCTGGGCGTGCCGTTAAGATTGATGGCGATCAAGCCAGTGCCCGCATTTCGCGAAACGCCCGTGATCGCCACCGGGGCACCGCTCAACTCCATCACGGTCATGAAGGTGTTGGCCAGTCCGGGGTCTTTCACGGTGAAGATGTAGCGTTTGCCACTGGTCACGCCGCCGCTCAGCTTCGCCGCCGAATCACCGACCGGCTGATAATAGAGGATGGCGAGCTCGTTCTTCGGGAAGATTAGATTGCCGCCGTAGTCTTTGGCCCAGTCATTGCCGGTGACCATTTTAAAGTTGTAATCGCTGTCCGCCGCAGGCGCGGTCCATTCAAAACGAAACCACTCCGTACTGCCGTCAGGACCGGTGAATTTGTAGCTGCTCGTCGTGCCCAGATCCCAGCCCTGGCCGTCGCCGGGAAAATCGACTTCATTGGCGACCCACGCAGACGCGGTGGTGACGAAAAACAAGAAGGCAAGCAGACGAATCATGGCGTCACGAGGCGCACTTCGACCCGGTAGAAGCGTGCGGGGTTGGTGGTGGTGTCATTGATGATCTGGGTGACTCCCGTGCCGAGGATGTCCGAACTTAGCGGATCCCAGTCGGTGAGATCATCACTGAAGAAGACGCGATACCAACGGTCAGGCATGGTAGCGAAGCTCACCTGGAATCCTGTGGACGTTTTAACCGGCGAAGGAAGATAAAGATCATGCACACCTGGGTTCAGACCGAGGATGTACTCTTCGAGATTCGTGTAGCGGTCATGGTCAGGATTGCCGCTATCGCCATTCGTGCCGGTGCCATCGGTGTTGTTGAGGTTGTTGGCGGCCTCCCAGGTGTCAGGCAGGGCATCTCCATCGACGGACTCGCTCAACGTGGGGCCGGTTTCGAAACCAAGATCGAAGGTGGCTCCGTTTGTCAGAGAGAACTCGACCTGCTGGGTCTGGGCCTGATTGCGCATGTTGAGCGTGTCGAAGGTGAGGACAGGATCGTCGTCGATGGCTCCAGTGTTGTAAGCGGTGCCGCTGATGGCGCGGACGTAGGTCCGCACGACAGCATCCGGCGCGTTATTGGTAAGTGAAACGATGCCGCCGACATGGCTTACATTTCCAAGATGCGTCTGGCCTTTGGCGAGGAGGTTCTGCAAATGCGGGCTGAGGCCGTGGCGCTGGTAAAGCGTGGTCACGCCGCCGGTGAGGGCCACGGACGCTCGCAAAGCATTGGCGCGAGGGGCGAGCGTGATCGTTTTGGCGATCTTGCCGTCAGCGCTCGTGAAGATGAAGCCGTTCGTCGACGCCGTGGCGGTGTAGAGATCGTTGTTGTAGGCGGTGCTGCCGACACCGCCCGCATACCAGTCCTTGAAGCCGCTGGTGCGATAGCCGCCGACCACGCCGTTGATGACGTTCACGACGCCTTCTTCTTCCGTCTCAAAACCGGAGTAGCTGTGCGGATTGCCCACGACTTGCAAAACGCGGCCTGTGGTCAAATCGCGGACGAAGGCACACGTCATGCGGCCGCCGATACGCTCGAACATGGCGAACACGCGGTCGTTGAAGAGCAGGTATTCGTTCTCGCCGTCGAGATCGGCATCCTCGGCGGTGCTGCTCGTTGAATTCGACAGCGTGGCGGCGTTCGCGGCCCATTGGCTGACTCTTTGATAGACTGCAGCCCAGCGGAACTGACTTTGCGCGGCCTTGGAGAAGCCCGCGAGATTGTTGTGGCTTGTGTCAGGGCTGATGTAGTCGCCGGTGCTGTATTTGCTCAAGTCGGCCACGGGTTGGTCATGAAACGCGGTGAGCCACATCGCGCCGTGGAAGGCGTTTCGCGTCAAAAAGCCCAGGTTCGGCTCCGCAACGGCCAAAGTGGTGCCAGCAGTCCATGCGTTGTTCACGAGGCCGGAAACGCCGATTTGGCCGAAAGCAGCCGGAAGAGCCACGCTGGGCCGCACATTGAAAATTTTGCCGTTGAGGCTCTCCTCGCGGCCGCTTTGGCCGAAGTACCAGTTGTCGTAGTTTTCCTGCGTGGCGTAGTGGACGAAGTCCTTGCTTACCAGCGGCAGCGCGGGCGTGCCACGCTCAACGAAAGGCCATGCCTCGGGCGTGCCGTCTCGATTCGAATCAACCTCTCCGGCGGCGACGGCCTGTGGCGTGGTGATTTGAATCCAAGGGCGGCTGGCCATCCACGCAAGGTTCGCGTCATAGGCATCGGCGCTGGCCTTTGAGGTGAAGTCACTCCAGTCACTGCCGAGGATGACGACCTGATCCTGTGTGGCACTGCGGGCCTTGCGGCTGAAAAGTTCGCGCAGGCTGGTGCCGAGACCTCCGTCGGTGTTTTGAAAGCGAAACTGGCTCGGCTGGTCATTGATCACAAAGGTCTTCACTCCGTGGATGCGATTCAGACGATAGCCATCGTTACTGAGGCTGCTCGTGCGGCTGAACCACTTCTCCATGTGCCGCGTTTGATCGACAAAGGTGAACCCGAAGCCGCTGCCGCTGATGAGGTCGAAGGTGGCGGCATTCAGCACACGCTCCGGCGGGTAAAGCACGCTCACGGATGGCGCGGCGCCGTAGATTTGCATCAGCATGGCCGCCGCGTCGGCGATGTTTATCTTTGTGAAGCTCAGCGGGAAGTAGTTGAGCATGTGATCGCTAAACGTCGTGCCTGTGAAGCGCACCGTGCCTGCAGAGGCCAGCGTGGTCAGGCGAGTGTTCAAAGCGGGGCCGTCACGCCAGGGTTTGTTCACCGCTGGATCGACCTTCGCCCATTGAATGGCGCTGGCGAGCTGCGGCGTGAGGTGCAGCGCCATCGGCGACGCGTAAGCCTGATGCACATCGAGCGGGCGATACCAGCCCGCGCTCGCGCCGTTGTTCATGAGGGCGTGAATCTCGTTCCCAGCTATGAGCGGACGGCTTTCGTGAATGAGGCTGGCGACTTTGACACGCTTCCACATGTCATTCGTGCCGCTGGGGCCAAACCATGCCTTCAAAACGCTGCCAGCTCCGGCAAGCGTGCTTTGATCGCGCCAGTAATCACTGGCGATGCCGTCATCGGAGATGCTGTCGCGGATGTCGCTGCGTCCGGCGAGATCACCCGCGCCGCGAGTCGGGGTGTTTTGCGTGCCGTCCTTCGTGGTGAAGACCTGATAGTTCAGCGTATTGACGTTGCCGTTCCATCCGGCATCAAGCAGCGCCTGACGACTGATGCTGAACTCCACGGCATCCAGCGTGCTGTTGTACCAGCTCTTCTTGAAACCATTTGTCTCGAACTGGCTGCGACGCACGACACCGTTGGCGGCGAGGTCTTCGTTGATGCTCGTCGTGTTGCTGGCGACGTTGGTATCAACATGCACCGCCCCATTGTCCGTGCTGTAAGCGGCTACGCAGACCTCCCACTTCATGTTCGTGCGCGTGTCGATGCTGTCTGGCAACGCGGATTCACCGACGCTGGGGCTGTTGAAGTCGATCACAACATACAGGTCCATGTTTCCCTCTTCAGCGAGTGAGGCTAGATCTTGGAAATCGGCGCGGAAGTAATAATTCCCGTCCCCACCACCCGAGATCGCGCCGCCATCGTGCGCGTAGAAGGCCACGAGGTCGCGGCTGCTGTCAAAGCCGTCATAGGCGCGGTAGAGGTCGGCACCCTGGTTGTTCGTGCCATCGCCGTTGTATTCATCGAGCGCGATGAGGTCGCCGATCTGCCAGTCAGTGAACTCACGGTTGTTCGTCACACCGCCGACAACCACAGGCGTCTGCGGACCGATCACGATCTGCCCCGGTGGTGTGGGCGGGATCGTGTTGTCCTCGACGGGGTTAGTGCCGTTCGTGAGTTCCTGCAAGTTGGTGAAGCCATCGTCATCAGGATCGCCGGCGGGTCCGTTGTCCGCCACAGCGACAGCATTGCGCAGGCTCACCGGACCGTTGTCGAGTGGGTCGAGTCCGTAGCGGATCTCCCAGCCATCCGTGAGTCCGTCGCCATCGGTGTCGGCCTTCAGCGGATCGGTTTCCGTCCAGCTTTCGCCTGCGGACCACACGCGGTCATTGCCCGCGTCACCGTCGATGATGCCGTTGCCGTTTTTGTCTTCGCCACTGCCGTCACGAGCTCCATCGCCGTCGGTGTCGGCGTTGTTCGGATCGGTCTCGGTCCAGGTTTCTCCCGGATTACGGATGCGGTCAGGCCATTCATTGAGCGAAAGGTCCACTATGTTTCGCACTGTGGATGGATTGGTGACATTCCCAGGGAGTGATTTCCCATCGCCATCGAGCCAGCCGTTCTTGTTGCCGTCCTCAATGCCGTCCTTGATGCCGTCGTCGTCGCTGTCGGCATCGTCGGGCTTGGTGGTGGAGCCGCGCAGCATGCGGGAGCGGTCACCGCCTTCACTGGCGGTGTTGACGCCGGGCACCTTGTTGAGGTTGTCGAGCGTGTTGTAGAAAGGCGGGTCGATGTCGCCGCGGAAGTTCGTCACGCCATCGCCATTCGTGTCGGCGTTCAAGATGGTGCCGAAGTCGAATTTCCCGTCCGCATCGCCATCGGTGAAGGTCTCACTCGCCTCGCCTACATCATGAGCGCCGTTGCTGTTTGTATCGGTCCAATCGAAGGCACCATTACCGGCACCGACGAGCGGCGAGCCGAAGCCCGTGTCTGAAAACGATTCGCCGACGAGCAGCGCCAGCCGCCAGCCGACTTCGAGCGCATCAGGGAGGCCATCGCCATCTGTGTCGGGATTGCGAGGCTCGGTTTTGCCAAAAGCGTTCGCGACATGCACTTCGCCGTTCGTCCATTGCTCGGCGTTAGGTTTGTAGCGTGGATCGGTGCTGGGGAATCCGTTTGGCAGAGGCGTGGCGGTGCCTTCGTCGGTGTCGAGCAGGCCGTCGTCATCGTCATCGGGGTCTGCCGTGCTCGCGGGCGTCACCTGACGAAAAAAAACCCGCGTGTTCCTGGTCTCGTGGTTTTCGTTGCCGTTGTCGAAAACGGTCGCGGTGAACTGGAACTCGCCCTGCGTCATGTTTTCCCAGGTGAAGTCCCAGATCTTCGAACTGCCGTCGATGCTCGTCACCGGACCGGTGATCGTCATGGGGCCGTTGTTGACGTTCAGCACGACTGAATCCGCCGCGACGGAGGTGGTGACGCGGATGGTGAACTTGCGCTGATCCGGCGTGGGCGAGGCGACATCCGGTAATAGGATCTCATACGGTTTGCTGCTGCTGTCGAACTCCGGTGGCGTGACGATGCTGATGCGCGGGATGATCGATGGCTCCGCCTTCACGAGCCGCGTGGCGAGCAGGTCGGGATTTGGCGACGGGCGATCATGCGTGACTTCGATGCGGTGCAGGTAGTCCGGCTGGTCGTTGTAGAGATTGGGCAGCGTGAAGGCCAGCGCGTGGTAGTCGCTCGTCTCGTTGTATTGGATCGTGTAGCTAGTTCGCGCATACGAGGTGTATTGATTCGTCTCGCTGGAGCCGATGCGGATGGTGAAGCGGTCGCGAAGCTGCGTGGCGGTAAGGCCGTCAGCGAGCGATTTCGTGAAGTACACCTTCATCACATAGCCCGTGCCGACCAGATCCCCGTCATTCGGCGGGTAGGCGACGAACATTCGCGTGTCAGGCCCCGCGCAGTTCACGGTGCGCTCCAGCGTGGTGTAGTGGCCGGCCATGTCACTCAGCGCAAAGTCCTTATAGGCCGCGCTGCTGACCTCGCGCAGGCGCACTTTGACCGTGGCGGTGCCGCTGGCGGGGATGTTCGCGTAATTGAAGCGCCATTCTTTGACGTAACTCGCATTCGTCGGCTCCACGCTTGGCGTGACCTCGGTGGCCCTCACCCACGACGTGCCTACCGTAGCATCCCAGGTGCCGTTTTCGTTCAAATCGGTGTAGGTCTCGCTCCCGTCACGCGTGCCGTTGCGATTCGAGTCCGTGAAGGGTTCAAATCCGCCGCCGTTGCCGTTTTGACTGCGCGTGATGCTGTCGTCATTCGAGCTGACGCCATCATCGATGTGATACCACACCTCCGTGACGCTGGAGTCCGTGCGCACGACCATGCCGTACTCGCTGCCGCCGACTGTATCGCCGTTGTTCTCCGGGAAGCGCACCTCACCGGTGGTGCGCTGCGCATCATAATAGAAGGACTGCGTGAAGGTGTTGTAGATGCTCGCCTGACCGCTGCGGCTGAGGAAAGCACGCGCGCGGATAACATGCATGCCCTCGCTGAGGCCGACCTGCGCCACGCCATAGTCAAAGTGCGGTCGCACGGGCAGCGTGGCGAGGTTTAGCGCATTCGTTTCATAGGTGGACATCATCTTTTGCTTCCGGGTCACCGCAGCCGCATTGCTCGGCCACCACGGATCATTTGCGTCTTTGGCGATGCCGATCTTGTACTTCGACGAGGCCGTGAAATCACCCGGCAGCGGCACCGCGCTCCACCAATCGCTCGCTCCTCCATCGTCGTTGTGACGGTAAAGCATCTCCACGACCTTCGTCGCTCCGCGAGCACGGCCCGCCGCACCTTCGGGGTTCGAGCCATCCGTGGTGTAATAAAGATAGGCCTTGTAGCCACCGCCGACGCTGTTGGCCTTCACCCACATTTCGCCCGCAGCGGCATTGTACTGTTTCGGAAGGACGGATGGCACAGGAATGATACCAGTGACCTCAGCCTGTGGATCGTGATACAGAAACGCCGCTGTGTTGCCGTCGATGAACTTCGGCGCGGAGCCATTCGTGACCGTCGTGGAAGTGAAGGTCTCCGCTCCAGCGCTGCCGGTGGCATTGCGAGCCGTGTCCTGCGCCGCGAAAAGCTCAGGATGCACGCGGCTGATGAAATTCGGCTGCTCATAGCCCATGAACATCTCGTTGCTCAACGCGGGCGGGTTATCGCGAAGGGCAGGATCAGTGTTGCCGACGGGCACGGCGCCATTCAGGTCGATGCCGCCGTCGAGTTTCATCAAAACATTCGCCGTCGAGCCATCCGTGCGGGCCACGAAACGCACGCCGCTTGTGCTCGTCACACGCGGAATGACGGCACTGTAGGTGTAGTCCGTCGTCACCGTGTCCGCAGGCAAAACAGGCCGCGAAGCCTCAGGCAGCGTGTTGCCATTGAAGGCCTTGTCGCCATTCGGGCCGTCTTTGCGCTTCACGGTCACGGCTTGGGCCTCGACACCGTTTTGCGTGATCGTGATGGGCCTGCCGCCGATGTTTTTCCACAGCTCAGATGGATCAGGATTCTTCCACGAGAAGAGGAAGTAGCCGCCAGCGGGCAACACCGTGGATGAAAGCTCCTCTTTGAATTTGTAGAAGCCGCCGCCGTAGTTCGAGTAGTTGTACAAATAGGCTCCGGTGGGGAAAGCGCTCGTGAAAGTGCGTGCTGTGCCCGCGCTGTAGTTGTCGCTCAGCATCACCAGCAGCGTCACCGCATCCGCATCGCTCATGCCGGGATTTTCGCGCTTATCGAGCCGCTCCCACACGACGACATCCGCATCACTGAAGCGACCGAGCTGGTAGCCACGAGCGAACTGATCATGCACATAAAGCAGGTTCGGCACACGAGCGTCATTCCACTGACCGAGGAAGGATGTGTTTGAGTGGCGTGGGAACGCGCCGCCGCTCTCGCCAAGGGTTTCCGCCTGATAGTTACCATCCGTGTAGAGCAGGCCGAGTCCCTGACGCAGGAAGTAAAAAGCGTGCTGTAGCTCCTTCCGGGCCGCGTAGTCGCTGTCATGGCTTTGCGCATGAGTCACACCCTGATTGGCAGGGAAACCGCCCACACCGGCCCAGTCGTAGCCTTGCAGACCGCTCGAAGGATTGCCCAAGCGGCTGTTGAGCTGGCTACGCAGGTCATTATCGACCAACCGCATGCCCGCGTCGATGTACGGCCCGTAAGCCGGAGGTTCGCCGAGATGCTCGCCGAACAGCATCGCATCATCACGACCGCCATCGAGGCTGAACACCGTGTCGCGATGGTTCGCATCGCTAAACCCACGCGTGATGTTGAACTGCCGCTGCACCTGCCCCGAGTAGCCGTAGTCGCTCGTGTCTTTGTCCGCGCCAAACGTCGCCCCGAAGAAATCAGCCTTCACGTGCTTCACCGCATCCAGGCGCAGCCCATCCGCCTTCGTTCGATCAATCAACCAACGCGCTGCGCGATTCAGATAATCCTCCACACGCTCTTCATAGAAGGCCTTGTTCGCATTCAGCAACTCCGTCGTGATGCCATTTCCTGGACCAAAGCCCACATACGTCCCATTGGGCAGATAGCAGTATTGCTCAGGCCTCAGTAGATCGCGGATGAATTTGATCTTCGGCGCCGTGGAGCCCTCCGTGAGGCCAAAGTTGTAGTTCGTCGTCCCCGGCTCCTGCGCGATGTCGATCAGGTCTGCCAGCCCCAGGTTTTGCACCTGCCAAGCATCGCTCCACGAGCGGGTGTTGTCCCACTTCCGGTAAAACCCATCCTGCGAGCGGCGCAGATGGAAATCCTCCGGCACCAGACCTGGATAGATGTCGATTGGCGTATTCTCATTGTATCCCGGCACGTCGAAGGCGCGGTGATTCATGATGTTGTCAAAATAGATGCGGATGCCAAAGCGATGCGCGGTTTCCACTAGCCGGATCAGCTCAGCCTCCGTGCCATAACGCGTCCGCACTGAGTTCCGCTGATTCTTCGACCCCAGATCAAACGGGTCCCACAAATCATAACCCACCGAGAGACCACCCGACCCCTTCGTCGGCGGCGGCAGCCAGAGCGACGTGTAACCCGCCTCCGCCAGCTCCGGCATCTTCGCCGTGATCTCCGCCCACGAGGTGTTGAAGTATTGCAGCATCGTCTCCGCGCGGGCCAAGGTAGCCAGAGCTAGGAAAGCGAGGATGAATGAAGTCCGAAGCATGGATGACAGAAACCGGGTTGGATGAGCTGATCCCAGTCATCATCGAAATGGCGGGGAGGCTGATTTCAGCACGCTGAGAGTGTCGGAACGAGGGAAATCTGTCCCCTAGACATATAAACAAAGTCGCGCCGTTCACAAAACCTCGGGCAAGATGCTCACCAGCGGGCGACCGCCTTCGCCGCCGAGCTTTTCATCCAGAGCTTCCAGTCGCTGAATCAGGTCCGCCACATGCTTGCGCGGATACATGCCGCCTGCGGCCTGGCAAAAGTGCGTACGGCAGCCGAACGGACGATGCTCATAAATCGTGCAGCGACCATCGGAGCCAAGCAGCGGGCAGGCTCCATCGGGATGCGATTTCAGCTTCGTTCGCCCACTAGCGCGCACGCCACGCGCTGCGTAGAGCGCCTCGCCCAGCGTCAGCATCGGTGTGTGACCGCTGAGGCGAAAATGGCAGCAATGGGTGCGCACTTCGCAGTCTCTCGGCAGCGCGCGCGCCGCCAGATCCGCGTAGATTCTGCGGATCTCCTCCCGTTCATCCGGGCGGCTGGAGTTGTTTTTTCGTTGGCGGGAACCCATGCGACCTCTGCTTTCCATCGGACATGGCTGTGCGCAAGCCCGCGAGATGATGGGGCAGTACGGGCAGGAGTGCCCGATCACCTTACTGCTCCTCGACCGAGAGGCGGAAGAAGCGGCGCTGGCCGTCGAGGGGGACGACGAATTGACGTGTCGGGTTCGAGGGAGCGGCGGGGCTGCCGTCGTTGCCGGGGACGTTCCAGAGACTCCAGCTCGTGAAGTCGGTGGTGGTTTGCACCTGGACGCGACGACCTTGCAGATTCGGGAACTGAATGGCGACGTTGCCGGAGGAGACGGAGATGCCCGGGCGGAGGGTGGAGGCAGCTTCTTCGGGATCGGTGAGCGCGAGGAATTCGTCCTGATTGAGGATGCCATCACCATCGGCATCGTTGGTTGGCTGGCCTTCGGGGCTGGTGGAGCTGCCAAACTGGGCGAGACGCCATTCTTCATAGGTTTGGCGGCTGGCCATGCTGTTGATCCAGTCGAGGACGACCTGGGTGCCCTCGGGGTCGATGACGGCGGTGGCGAGCGGCGGCATGCGCGTGTAGCCGCCGCTGGCGCTGAGGCGGTTCCAGATGACGCTGGCGGTGTTGTCGCCACGCACGAGGGCCTTGTGATGAGCCTGCTGCACGTTGCCGACATGGGCGTCGATCATCGTGGATTGCGTGAGGCTGAGTTCAGGGCGCAAATCAAATGCGCCGATGCCTGTTCCGCCGGATTGATGGCAGTAGGAGCAGTTCACCGCGAGCCAACTGCGGGCGCGGGTTTCGAGCGTGGCGCTGGTGTCGGTGGGGGTGTGATATTTTGGCAGGGTGTGGAAAGCGGCGGGCGCGTTGCTGAGGTAGCCGGCGTTGGCGAGGAGTTCGAGGTAGTTGCCGCTCGCGCCGCCGAGAGTGCCGCTGCGATTGAGCTGTCGTGTTTCAAAGCTGAGTCCATGACCGCCTGCGGGCGTGTGGCAGGCGAGGCACTCGCTGCGGCTGGGGATGCGCCAGTGGACGTTTGTGGGTGTGCCGCTGATGACGACGTTCATGTCGAAATCCTCGCCGCCATCGGCCACAAGGAAGGCCTCAGTGCCCTCGTTGTTCCAGCGGTAGCTGACGCCGTAGCTGCCGGTGGCGTTGATCATGAGCAGGCGGGTTTCGAGCCGCTTCTTCGTGCTCGGATTGCCGCGCGTGAGCTCGTAGTCGAAGTGTTTGATGAAAAGCGCCCCGGACGGCAGCGACCAGTTCCCTTCCTGCACATAACCAAACGTGTCCGTGTCGTTCGGGAGCATGAACCAGCGGCTCTTGATGGCGTAGTCACTCCAGAATGGCAGGTTGATGTCGTAGCGCTCAATGCCGGGATTGAAGCTGAGATCGCTGAGGTCGGAGAGGAGTCCGGTGTTGCTGAGTTTGGCCGGGAAGGTCGTATCGACGGTTTGCGAGACCAGGCGGCGCACTTTGCCGTCGCCGTAGTCGAGCATGAGGATGTCGCCATTCGCGGGATCGGGATCGAGCATGAAGGCCACGACGCCTGCCTCGCCCGTGATGCGTTCGACGGTGGGCGGATTCGCACCGTTGCGTGTGAGCGACCAAATATGGCCGCTGACGAAGTCGCCAAAGATGTATTTGCCGGTTAGTGCGGGATATTTGCTGCCGCGATACAAAAGACCACCGGTGACGCTGCGCCCCTCCAGCACGCCGCCGCCGTGGAAGTAGGTCCAAAGTGGTGCGATGGGTGCGAAGCCAACGGGCGGACCCGTGCGGGTGCCGGGCGCGGTGCCTTCGAGGTAACTCCAGCCGAAGTTGCCGCCGGGGGTGACGATGTTTACCTCTTCCCAGGAGTCGAGACCGACTTCGCCCGCCCACATCTCGCCGTTTTGCGGATCAAAACTGAACTGCCATGGATTGCGCATGCCGATGGCGAAAAGCTCAGTGCGCAGCGTGCCGGTCAGAGCGAGGCCGTTGAAGGTGGTGGCACCGATGAAGGGATTGCTCGCAGGCACTTTGTAATACGCGGTGCCGCCATTCAGCACGATGCTGGCGTGCGCATTTGGTTCGGCGTTTCCTGGCAGGCGATCCACGTCGATGCGGAAGATGCCGCCCCAGAAGTCCTTGTCGATGCGCTGGGCGTTGTTGTTGCCGTCATTGAGGCCGCCGGCATCGCCTGCGGCCCAGTAGAAGTAGCCATCGGGACCGAAGCGGCAGGAGTCGATGTTGTGGATGCTCGATGAATTCGGCTGCGTGATGAAGGGCTGCTCGCTCGCGGTATCGCCGAAGTCGAGATTGCCATTCACGGCGGTGAAGCGCGAGACGCGGGCATGCATGGTACCACTGATGCGGAAATTGTAGGTGACGAAGAACTGGCGGTTCGCGGCGAACTGCGGATGCAAAGCCAAGCCTTTGAGGCCGAGTTCATTGCCGTCGTCGTGGAAGGTTTCATTCTGCGCGGTGCGCGCATTCACCACGGCGGCGAGGTCGATGAAGAGCGCCTTGTTCGGTGTGGCGCTGTGGATGTCATTGATGAGCCAGATTTTGCCGTTGCGTTCGCCGACAAGCACCTTGTTCGGATTGCCTGGCACATGCGTCATGCAGCTCGGCGCGTTGAAATTGATGCCCGGGGTCGAATCGACCACGGCGAGGCCGGTGGTGGGCGGCAGCAGCGGCACGGTGCTGGTTGTGTTCGCGATGCGTTGCGTGGAGGTGAAGGTGTAAGTCACCGTGACAGGCGCGGAGGCACCTTGAGTGCCGACGAGGCGATAGGTCAGCAAGTCACTGGCCGGTGTGCCGGTGGTGTGCGTGTAGAAGATGCGGCCCGCACTGTCCACACTGGCGGTGCCGCTGCCCGGTGGCGTGACGATCTCCACGCTGCCGACTCCGGCATCGTTTTTGCGCACATCGACCAGCGCCTTCTTCGTATGGCGCATGGTGATGGCATCCGGGAAGGCGGTGGGCGGGCCGAAGGCGCTCTGGAGTCCGCGCCAGCTCGTGCTGACGGCCACATTGTCCCAGGTCGTGGCGGCGGTGCCGCCCGAGGCGAGGCGGATCGCGGTCATCCAGTTCGTGCCGGGGTAGGGCCGTGTGGCGATGGGCGTGTTCGCCGTTTCCAGGTTCGTCAAAACAGGATCGAGCCAAAGCGTGGCCGTGTTGGCCGTGAAGTCGAGTTTCGCGACAAGCGTGTAACTTTGCCCATCGACCGGTGCGATGCCGGAGTAGGTGTGACCGGCACCGAGATCATGAATGGCGAACTCACGAACGCCGCTGACCGGGTTCTCGGCAAACGGCACGCCGAAGAGAAAACGCTCGTTGCCGAAATCATAGAGCGACATGCCAGCCCACGAAGCTCCAGCGCCGCGATTCATCTCAAAGCGGACATACACGGCTTTGAAGGATGAGGTGTCGGCATCATTGATCGCGCCTTCGGCCTCGACGCCGTTGAACTGACGAGTCGCGCCGTTCTCCCAGGTTCGCAGAGAGTTCGTGGTGATGGTCGGCGAGCCAAAAGAAGCGTCCCAGTCGCTGGCATCATTGCTGTAGGCCGGAGGGGCGGTGTTTTGAAGATCCCAGTGCTCGCCGCCTTTGCGCAATGCGATGGGGCCATCGCCATAGGTGAAGGTGTCGCTGCCGATGATGAGGTCACCCCCGCTGGCGGGCGTGGAGGCCGGATAGGTCACGCTGGTGACACTGCTCCAGCTTGTGGCGACGACGAGCTTGTCCCAATAGGTCGGCGCACCGCCGCCAGAGCCAAAGCGCAACGCGGTGGTGGGATTCGTGAAGGCGATGGTCGCATTCGGCGAACTTGGTTCGCCGCCCGCGAGGCTGGGATTCACATAGATGGAGGCCATGCCGGTGGTGTAATCGACCTTGGCGACGATCTGATACTTCGTGCCCGCGACGGGCTCCAAGCCGCTGTAGCTCCACTGATTCGTGAAGAGATTGTGGATGGCGAGTTCGCGGCGGTTGCTCGATGGATTCATCGCGAAGGGCACGCCGAACATGAGGCGCTCGCTGTTACCTTCATAGAGGCTCAGGCCGCTCCACTCGACGCTGGCGGCGCTGCGCTGCATTTCGAAGCGATAGTAGATCGTCTTGTACTGCGAGGTGGCGGCGTTGCTAAAGCTGCCCTCGGCTTCGGTGAGGTGATACTCACGCTTCGAACTCGAGCCCCAGGTTGCGAGGCGATCGGAAAACACATACGGCCAGCCTTCGACGTTGTCCCAGTTCGAAACGAGCTGCGTGTGGCCGACGAAGCCGCCGCCGGTGTTGTTATTGTCAAAGTCGAAGCCGGAACCGCCGTCATGGCCGACGATATTGCCATCGGGATAGTCGAAGTTTTCGATGGCAATGATCTGATCACCGCTCGCAGCTGTGCTGGTGGGGAAAGCCCGCTGAACCGCCTGCCAGCTCGTACCGACGGCCACATCGTCCCAGGTCGTCGCGCCACTGCCGCCGGAGCCGAGGCGGATGGCGCTGTTCCAATTGTCACCGAGGTAAATGCGCGTGGCGTTCGGCGGCCCCTCCGGCTGAGTGAGGTCGGGATTCACCCAGAGGGAAATCTTGTCGTTCACGAAGTCGATCTTCG
>JBIKIA010000654.1:0-2922 GCA_044361885.1 Prosthecobacter sp.
GGCGACGCGGGATGACCTGGTCGCACCCTCAGACACAGTCGATCCCGCCGCTGCGGATGACGATTACCGCGTGCTGGAAGTGCCTGACACAGGTCATGCCGACATCGTGAAAGTGGATGTATATGAACCCGGGCTCAGTGATGCGGAACGCAGCATCCGACAAAGGCGTGCGGATCTGATCTCCAAGGCATTCCTTGGCTCCATGAATGAATTGAAGGGCCTCCAGGCGCAGTTGGGGGAGGAATTTCAGCCTTGGAAGCATGACCCCGAGCGGCTGAAGGTGACGGACGTGGCCTATGTGATCCACGGCATCCGGGATGAGGGCTGGTGGACGGCGCGGATCGCGGGAAGGATCAAGCATCTGGGTGATGCGAAGGTCTCGCCTGTGGCGAATGAGCTTCAGTCGAGTGAGGAGATGCCGCGCTTCTTTGCCACGGAGACGTCGTCGTATGGCTACTTCCCGATGCTGCCCTTTGCACTGCCTGCGAAGCGCCTGGCAAAGATGGGCTGGCTTGTGGATCAGTATGTGGAAAATCTGGCACGGTATCCGAACGCGAAGCGCTTTCACTTCGTGGGGCACAGCAACGGGACGTACATGCTGGCGGCGGCGCTGAAGCATCACCCGAAGATGAAGTTTGATCACGTCGTGTTTGCGGGCAGCGTGGTGAACAATGATTATCCCTGGGCGGAGAGGATCACGCAGGGCGAGCAGGTGAAGAAAGTGCTGAACTATGTGGCGACTGATGACGTGGTGGTGGCGCTGTTTCCCAAAGGGCTGGGACGTGTCTCCGGCGTGGGAGAGGGACTGGGCAGCGCGGGGCATGATGGGTTTCTGGAGCTGAAGAACACGTCCGGGGTGCAGCAGGTACGCTACGCGGAGGGCGGGCATGGTGCGGCGCTGGAGGAGATGCACTGGAAGGGGATCTGCGACTTCATCGTGCAGGGGGTGTATCCGCCTACCCAGCTATGCAGTCGCGATGTGACGTGGGCGGTGTGGCTGGGTAGGTATCCGCGTGTGCTGCTGCTGGTCATCCTGGCCCTGCTGGCGTATTTTGGGACTCTTGTCTGGTGTCTGCCGGATGTGGTCGCGCGGCTGCCGTTTCCGATGGTGGAGGGGAAGTTCCTCCAGGTGCTGACAAACTTCAGTGTCACCGCTCTGGTGATGGCGCTGCTGACCGTGGTGATGGTGGGCCTAGGCTGTCTGAAGCCGGAAAAAGCAAAAGCAGCGCCAGAGAAAGCGAAGTCGCCACCCCGGCCATGGCTGACGCTGGCCGCAGCGGGCGCGCTCCTCGCGCTCCTCGCGCTCTTTGGTTATGTCATGTGGGCGTTCCTGCACTATTCCCGCCCGGCCGAGTGGGCGTGGACGCATCCCGAGCCGGTGGAGTGGCTGCGCGTCCTGTGTCTGCTGGGCTACCTGTGGCTGCTGAAGACGGTGGTGACGAAGGTGTGAGGCTATAAGCCGCTTCTATTTCCCGATCCGGTACAGCGCCTTGTCGGTGCGGAGGTAGAGGGTGCCATCGACGGCGATGGGGCTGGCCATTAGGGCGCCTTCGAGGGTGTTTTGGGCGAGGATTTTGAAGTCTTTGCTGGCGGGGATGACGGTGACGACGCCTTCGCGGCTGGCGAAGTAGATCTGGCCGTCCGCGACGATGGGGGAGGCGCTGTATTTGCCGCCGATGCGCTCTTTGTAGAGGGACTCGCCGGTCTTGGGATCGACACAACTGACGATGCCGCCGTCATCGACGTAGAAGAGGAAGCCTCCGGCGAGGACGGGGGAGCACATTTTGGGGGCGTTCTTGTTGTTACGCCAAGCGATGTCGGGGGTGGTCTTGCCGGCGTAGTTCAGGGCGATGACCTGGGATTTGCCGAAGCTGGTGCTGAGGTAGATGCGCTCGGAGTCGGCGACGGGGCGGACGCTCATGGAGAAGCCGAGGCCTTCATAGGGGAGCTTCCAGAGTTCTTTGCCGGTGGCGGGTGCGTAACCATAAACCCAGTCGGCGGCGGGGCTGACGACGGTGGGCTGGCTGCCGATGTTGACGATGAGCGGGGTGCCGTAGGCTTTGCACTGCTGGGGGCGGGGGTCCATCTGGCCGCTGCGGTCGGTCTTCCAGGCGACTTTGCCGGTGGTGGTGTCGAAGGCGGCGATGAACTGGGCGTCGCTGCCATCGAAGTGGACGATGAGGCGGTCGCCATGCAGGACGGGGGTGGAGCCGGGGCCGTTTTCGTGCATGACGTGGAGGTCTTCGTTCTTCCAGAGGATCTTTTGGGTGGCGGTGTCGAGGCAGACGGTGCCGAAGCTGCCGTGGCTGGCATAGAGTCTGCCGTCGCGGAGGATGGGGGAGGGGGAGGCGTAGCTGTTTAATTGATGCGCCCACTGGGGGTCTTTGACGTTCAGCAGCTCGATGTCGTGGAGGACTTTGCCGGAGGCTGGGTCCAGGCAGAGGGCGCGGATGCTGACGGAGGAGAGGACGGTGAGGGGCTGGTCGCCGGTGTTGGTGGTTAGGCGTGCCTTGGCTTCGGCCTCGGTGGCAGGCTTTTCAATGGCGGTGGTGAGCCAGATCTGGCCGCCTGCGAGCACGGGGGTGGAGTGGCCGCGGCCTGGGAGTGGGGCCTTCCAGACGATGCTGCTGGTCTCGCTCCAGGTGGCGGGGAGGCCGGTGGCGCTGCTCTGGCCCTGGCCGCCGTCGCCTCTCCATTCAGGCCAGTCGGCGGCGTTTGCGAAGCTGGTGAGGAGGAGGGCGGAGAGGAGGTGGGACTTCATGAAGATCTATTTCGTGAGGGCGGCGCGCTTCTGTCGGTAATCATCGCGGAGGCGCTTGAGGGAGGCGGGGAGGTCGGGCTCGTCGGTGTCGGGGACGGGCTGGCCGCTCTGGAGGCGGTCGAGTTCTTTGCGGATGTAGGTGAGCTCGTCGAGGCGGACTT
>JBIKIA010000655.1:0-2918 GCA_044361885.1 Prosthecobacter sp.
GATCGCTTCGGCCTCTACACCTGGCAGCATCTGATGAAGGCGAAGGCGGACATGCGGCCCGAGGACTTCATGCAGTGGATTCAGATGCTTATCTTCACGAAGCCCTGGTTTGATAACGATGACTGCTGGAACAACATGCAGCAGGGCCTGAAGGATGCGGCCATCAACTCCGCGCCTCAGCCGTTGCACGCCACGGAAGCGCAGAGTGCCGCCGCCATCAGCCACAACACGATCAGCGAGCTGAAGAACGTGAAATGCCCCACCCTCGTGATTGGCGGCAAAAATGATACATTCACGCCGAAGTGGATGGGCGAGGAAGTGGCTGCCGCCATTCCTGGTGCGGAGCTTCATCTGTATGATAACGCGGGCCACGCCTTCCACTGGGAGTGCTTGAGCGACTTCAATCCCCGCACCATGAAGTGGCTGCAGGAGCATTGATCTGAGCCCGCCGGCTATTTGCCGGAGGTCATGACTTCCGCTTCCAAACTCTCGAACTCTCCGATTAGCACACGCAGGCGCTCCGTTTGCGTGTGCATTTCGTTTTGACGTTGGTTGGCCAGTTCCCGTGCGGGCAGGAGCATCTCCAGGAAGCGGCCAAAGAGTGTCTCGACATCTATCTGGACCTGTTGGGTAAGCATGTCGCGCAGGGCTTCGGCGGACTGCTCCAGACGGTCGATGAGAGTACGGCGGGCGGTGTTTAGTGCGGCCTGGGTGATGAGGATGGCGGCACCGACGAGCAGGAGGCCTCCGCCGAAGGCGATGGCTGCTCCGAGGGGGCCCTCAAAATACCATGCGGCGGCGATGCTGAGCAGTGCTGGGACGGCCAGCCATGGCACCCAGCGGGCGCGCCGGCGCGCGGCGTTGAGGCCGGGCTCGATGGCTTCGTCTAGCTTCAGGCTGAGGACGAAGCGACGGATGGTGGAGTCGATGTGGGCGCTAAAGAGGCGGCGGATTTCAGGGTCGCCCTCGGTGGGCAGGCGGTCATCGGCGGGGAAGAGACTGCCGCGCCCCTGGGCGTGGAGGAAGCGCTCGTATTGGAGGCAGTCTTCTTCGAGGATGATACCTACCTGACGCCAGTGGTCGCCGGTGCGCTGCTGGAGATCCTGAAAGAGGCGGTGGTCGAGACTCTGGGCCTTGTTGCCATAGTTGGAGAGGGACACATCCTCGATGTCGATTTTTTCAAAAGCGTGCTTCGTGGTCAGGGCGTCCTCGGCGAGTCCGGCGACGCGGAGACAGGACTCTTGATAGTCTCGCCCGGTGGCATCGAGGGCGGGGAGGACTTTCTTTAAAGTGCGATCGACCTGGAGTTCGCGTTCGGTCTGAAGCTCCTGCACCAGGGCGGCAGCGCGCCGTGCATGCTGGGCGGTGGCGCTGAGGCGGTCGCTGAGCTGGCCGAGCATCTGGCGTGAGATGCGGATGGAATTGACCAGCTTGTTCAGGCGGGTGGTATTTTGCCCGACGAGCTGGGAAATGTAGGTCTCAAGGGCGTGGAAGCCGCTTTGATGCATGAGCGACTCACGATCGATGCCGGAACTGCGGGCGAGGTAGGCTTTTTTGGCGGAGACAGGGTAGATGGGGAAGTCGCGTCCGTAGCGCTGGCGCACGAGCTGGCCCATGTAGTCGATGATGACAGTCATCTCCTCGGGGGTGCGCAGATCACACTGTTGGATGACGAAGATGACGTTGCGCATCCAGTGCTTGTGGACCTTGTCGAGGAACTGCCAGGCGCTGGCGCCCCAGGGGTTCATGGCGCTGAAGATGAAAATGACGAGGTCAGAGATGGGTACGAAACGCTCGGTGATCTCCTGGTGCTCGTTTTCGATGCTGTTCGTGCCCGGGGTATCGACGATGTGGAACTCGCGGAGGAACTCAGCGGGCACCTGGACCTCATCCAGGGTGGGCGTGATGGGGGAGACGAGGTGCTGTGGGCCGTGTTTGAAGAAGAGGATCTTGTCCGTGGTGGGCATGATGCCCGTGCGGGAGAAGTCCTGGCCGAAGAGGGCATTGAGAAAGGTGGACTTGCCCACGTTCACTTCACCGACGACGACGAAAACGAAAGGCTCCTTCAGACTGGCGGAGAGATTATCCGTAATGGCCAGGGACTCGGCATCTGCCCCGAGGTCACGCAAGACCGCGCCCATTGATTGCAGCTTGGCGTCGAGCTGGGCACGGAGCTGGAAATAGGAGTCGCCGATCATGGATGGGATGCCGAATGAGTAAGCCCGAATAGCGATAGACTGACGAAGCTCGAATGACTAGGGCAGATCGCGGAAGCAAACTGGCTCATCGTTTGGGATTTCGGCCTTCGACATTTTTTCGTCATTGAAAATTCGTCACTCGTCATTGCCGATCTCCGCCCACCTGCCGTTTTGCCCACTCAGGCTCACTGAGGGATCGGCGCGGGGTCTTTATCACCCATCGGCACAGCGGGACGGATGACGACGCCGACGGGCATGTTGGCCTTCTCCATATTCATGAGCTGGCTGACGGTGACGAACTGGTAACCCTTGGCGAGCAACTGATCGAACATGGCTGGGACGGCCTGGATCGTCGGCGGGTGGATGTCATGAGCGAGCATGATGGCACCGGGACGGGCACCGCTGACGAGGCGGCTGGTGACGACGGAGACGCCTGGGCGGCGCCAGTCCTGAGGATCGACCGACCACATGATGGTGCTGTAGCCGAACTCGGAGAACATGAGCTGTTTGATACGTGTGTTGATGGCTCCGTAAGGCGGGCGGACGAGTTGGGGTCGGTAGTTGGCGGCGGCCATCAGCACTTCTTCGCTGCGTTGGAGTTCTGAGCGGATCTGGGCATCACTGCGGCTGGTGAGGCTGCAGTGAGTGTAGGTGTGAGCGCCGATCTCATGCCCCTCAGCGATGATGCGGCGGACGATCTGCGGGTAGGCCTTCATGTTC
>JBIKIA010000142.1:0-9868 GCA_044361885.1 Prosthecobacter sp.
GTCCCGCAGGAGGTGTTTCGGCAGACTGGAAGAGGCCGATACCTTGGTTGAGGCCTGGGATGAATAGGCCGTCGAATACGCCGAAGGAAATGCTAGCCGAGGATGGTGCCACTAAGCCCTGACGGCCAAAGACAAACCATGTCCAGCCGGAGAAGGTGCCCGCCGAACTGACGGCGAGGTTCTGGACGACACCACCGCGTTCTGGTCGGGGCCATGCGCTGCCCGGTGGGCGAGCCTGATGGGTGGTGGTGAGCGTGAAGTCCTGCGAGAGCTGGCTGACCGTGATCCGCGCATTCAGCGTCTGAGTGCCAGCGCTGAGGAGTCGGCTGCCGCGTGCAGGTGGCGTCCACAGACCGCCGCAGATGACCATCGCGGCATCGCCAGCTTTCCAGTGGGTCATGGTGGCGCTGTCTTGATACGGCGAAGCAGGCACCGTGCAGCCAGCTTGCGTACTGGTGATCAGCGTGGGGCTGCCAGCTTCAGGCAGCAGCCATCCAGAGACGGTCTCGCCCTGGGCGAATGACATGTAGAAAGGCACGCACGGTGTTGATCCCGCACCCGTGATCCAGGCGGTGCTCTGCGTCAGAGGTCGTACTTCGGGACGCACGGCATGAGTCATCTTACCTGCGATGGTGACGGTGCCTTTGGCGGTGAAATTGGCACGGGCAAAGCCGACCGCGAGGCGTTCAGGCACTCCGGCCCCTGGCAGCAAGGCGAGGTGGCAAGCTCCGACGAGACTGCTTTGAGTCGCGGCGCGTCCGCCTTCGCCGATGAGGGATTCATTGAGGAAGATCGAGAGTGCTCCATCCCGGATTTCAAAAGCAAGGGCCAATGGCTGGAGCCCTTTTTGTGTTGCGATGCCATCGCCGGAAGCTTCGGTGGCTGACGTCACATTCAGCTTGCCGGTGAAACGCTGCGTGGTGGTCTTGGTGGGCACGAGATTGGCCTGGAGGGTGGCCGTCCAGCTTCCATTCGCGGTCACGACGAGGGAAAGCAATCCGCCACGCCCATTCAGCACCTCGGGTCGCCTTTCGAGCAGTCCAAAATACTGCCCGGCGAGCTGGTGGGGCATGATTTCCAAAGTCAGCGTGAAGGACGTGAAGACGCCTGTGACACGATCACGGGCACGGACCTTCACGACGTAAGTTCCGGGCAAGGTCGCGCGTCCGCTGATCTGTCCGGTGGCTGGATTTAGCATGATCCCAGGCGGCAGGCCGGTGGCTTCGAAGCGGTCGTAGAGGCCCGCATCGGCAAGCTGTTGGGTGAGCGCTTGTCCCTGCATGAGGGAAAGGTTCGTCAGCGGTGCTATCGGGCCGCCAAGGCCACGCAGGTTCAGCTCGAAGGCGTTTTGCGCATAGCCATAGCGGGTCATGGACTCCAGGCTGAGACGCAGCCGGGCAGAGCGCAGACCTGAAGCCGAGGGGCGGAAGCGCAACGTGAGATCAACATCATTCCAGTAAATGTGTGATGCGGGTGGAGTGTGGCTGACCTCGGCGGTGAAGTCGGCAGCCTGAGCACCTTCGATCTCGATGACGAGGTTCGCAGGAGCGGTGGAAGGATAGACCGGCTGGAGATTCAGGATGCTGGAGACATCAAGCTTCACTGTGGTCTCAGCGCTGCTGCCTGCATTCATCTCCAGCGTGCTGAGGCCGTCGGACAGAGCCGTGCCGGAGGCTTGTTCCTTCACGCGGAGATCAGGTCGGAAATCCCCCTCGTGACTGAGTTGTGCGAAGCCAAAGGCTGGGCCTCCATTGCCAAAGCCGGGCTGGCCGGTCGTGGGAACGCGTGGAGGGCTGCCAGGTAAGTCGATGAAGAAACCGCTCCAAGCATTCACGTCCGTGAACTGCCCACCCACGAGCACCTTTCCATCCGCCTGCACATGCATGGAGCGGACATCAGCAGGCTGACCGAGGATGGCATAAAAGCCTGCATCCACCGCCAGTGTGTCACGCCGATATCGGCTGATCTGCTGCAAACCTGGACTGCCCCAGAAGCGCGGCCCCGGAGCCACGAGCAACCCGCCACCGGGCTGGAAGGCGAGGGTTCGTGGCAGACCTTCAGTGGCTGTGGTGAAGTAATCCAACGTCTGCTGAGCCATGACTGAGCCGGAGTGGGAGAGACGGGTCAGCTCATCTGTATAGGAGTAGGAGTCGTTCGGCCCAAAAGAGGGGGCACTGATCGACGAAGTTAGCGTGCTGGCGTCACTGACTAAAGAGAAGCTAGAGTTCCGTGAAATCACTGGACCAAGGAACTGTACAAAGGTGTTGGTGATGGTGATCAACATGCGCGTTTCACGATGCGCCACATAGATGTCCTCGTCTTGGATGACGATGTCATAGATCCTGCGTCCGAAACCAAACACCGGATCAAGCTTGCCGTCTGGCTTGATTCGCCGGAGATCGCCATCATTAAAGAGCTGAAAGTTCCCGCTGGTGGCCATCATCTCGACTGCGTTGGTGTATTCCCCGCCAAAGAGCACCGAGCCATCGGCCTCCAGCGCCAGGGCATTCACGGAAGCATTCGGGGAGACGAGCGTGAAGCTGGTGTCCAGCGTGCCATTGGCATTCAGGCGGATCAGATTCTTCTGAGCGCCGAGATTGCTAGACCCTGCGAGCATGATTTTGCCATTCGGCAGCACGAGCACATCCCGCCCTCTGAAGCCGCCCGCAGGCGGCGTGAAGGTGGTATCCAGGGTGCCATCCCGATTCAGGCGGGCAATGCCTTGTCGTTTCGCCAGCCCGACCAGCGTAAAGTCACCGACGATGAGCACACGACCATCTGGCTGAAGCGCGAGCGCGGTGATCTTTCCGTTCGGGAATTGAGTCAGGATCTTTGAGGTCAGCTCAGTGCCGTCTTTGGCGATGCGTCGGATGTGGTGGCGCTGAGTGCCAGCATTCGTCGTGTAGCCCGCGAGAATGACCGTGCCATCTGGGGCTTCGGCCATGGCCGTCGTCGTCCAATTCGGGAGATCTGGGCGCAGCAGAGAGTCGGTGCCATAAGCGCCCGTGCCACCAAGCTGGATTTCAAAGCGTGACTCATCGACATCATTGCTGGTGATCACGAGCGTGGCTCCATGCGGGCCGAGATCGCTGGCGGTGAAGCGGATGTCCAAGGTCGCATCGCTGTTCGGGGCGAGCGTACTGGTGAGAATGCTGCGGCTGAAAGCAGCGGCATTTAGGCCTTCAATCGTGGCTGTCAGTCCAGTCAAATCTGCGCCGCCAAGACTGCGGATCGTGATTTGTCGGCTCACGCCTGCACTGCCTGGCGTGGCATGTCCCACATGGACCAAAGCATGACCGCTGATCAGTTCGCGGCTGCCGTCCAAAACCGTGATCTCAGGTCTCGGTGGCAAGCCTTCGCCCGTAAGATGGAGCACAAACGGAGACTCATCGGGATCATCACTCTCGATCACCAACCGAGCGCTGCGTTGGCCGACAGCGCTGGGGGAGAACTCGATCATTCCCGCCGGGCGTCCGTCGCCTGCATTCAAAACACTGCCTGCACGGACAGGCGGCGGAGTAATCGTGAAGTAGAAGTCACCCGCATTTGCCCCTTCAATTCGCAGATCGGTGATACTCAGCGTGCCTGTGCCTGGATTGCTGATGCCGAGGTATTTGCCGTTGTTTTGAGTTCCCAAGTCTGCTGCGCCGAAGTCTGCTGTCATTCCAGAACTCATGTCTTGATCGGCGATGCGGACGAGGATGTCCGGCTTCGGCGGGATGCCGCGCCCGGAGAGCAGCAGCCGCTTCACCGGCTCCGCAGGATCATTGCTCGTGATCTCCAGCCAGGCGGTGTCGATGTCCGTGGCGTCGGGCGTGTAAGTGAGCTGGGCATAGACCTGCCGCCCAGGCACCAGCGGATCAACCGTCACCGGGCCTACAATGTAAAAGTAGGACTGTAAGCTGCCGATCTGAAACCGATCCGCCTGAGGACCAACCACCCGCACCGAGAGTCCGGTGAGGTTCAGTCCGCCAGCATTGCCAACAAAGATGTTGGTTCTTGAGGTAGCACCCAGCAGCACCCTGCCGAAGGAGACTCGATCTGTCTCCTGCGTGCGACTTTGCCCCACGACCAGTCGTGGCTGCGCCTCCACACCAACCCCGGAAAAACTCAGCTCGATCTCTGGGCGCTGCGGGTCAGTGGTCAGAAGTCGCAGCGCGACAGGACGCGGCCCCACAGCTCTCGGCGTGAAGGTCACCTGAACCAACCATCGCTCACCCGGAGCCAGCGTGCGGGTCGTTTGGGGCCCGCTCAGACTGTCCTGCCAGGTGCCCGTGCCTGACGCTTGCAGAAGGTAATCCGCAGCGCCGTCTCCAGTGAATGCTTGAGGCGTAATTACCGCCATGCCGCTGCCCACATTGGTGATCTCCGCATAAAAAGTCATTGAGCGTCCCATCATCACGGCTGGCACGGGCTGCGGACTGCTTTGCACCCGCAAATCAGGCTGGGCAGTGGGTGCCAGATTCACCTGCGGTGAAAAGACAGCACCTGGAGCCAGCGTGAAGAATTGCAGCTCATCCATATCCCCCGTGAAGGAACTGCCACCTGCCGTCAGCGCACCGCCGACTTTCAGGCCTTTGATGCGTTGGGTCGAAAGACTCCCACCAGAGAGTATCTGCGGTGCCCGAATCTCCGCCGTGGAGGTCGGGCCCACGGCCTGACCATTCAAATACAGCGTGCTGATGCTGCCTTGACGCACCAACGCCAGATGCTGCCAGACACCGACCTGCACCGGCGCTTCACCCACCCAGGCCCCATTCGCCAGCCTGCCCTTGAAGACACCATCCACCTGCCAGAGGCCCATGCCATCGCCCGCCGGATCACCCACATGGAGAAGCGGATGCGTGCCCGCCCTTCCCTCAGCTCGAACCCAAAGCTGAACACCCAGATTCGTGTGCTGGCCGAGACCGAAATCGTGCTGCGAGAGCGAGTCGCCCGCCGAGAAATGCAGCGCTGCCCGGCTGCCGATGGAGGACAGTGCTCCTCCGACAGGTGTCAGCGGTAGCAAGGTCGGACCCGTGATCGCTCCTGCCTGCAGCCGCCCTGCAAAGCCGGGTGGTGGGCCAAATCCAACATACGTGCGCTGCCCATAAAAGCCGTCCCAGATGTCCATATTTCCAAGATGCAACGCCCGCTCCTCAGCTACAGGAGCACCGCTGATGACACTGACAAATTGCCCATCGCCGAAACGGAAGAGCGCGTGGTCCTGGATGACACTGGCTCGCGTCCCAGCACCGACCACCTGGAAGCTCCGCTTTACCGAGCCAGTGCTGTCTTCAGTGACCTGCACCGTCTGCTGCAGGCGCTGGGTGATCGGTGGATTCCAGGCGATGTCAAAGCTCCTGCTCTCTCCAGGCCGCAGGGTGAAGCGGTGAGGACTGATGACCGAAAAGCCCGGCGTCGGCACTGGGGAATATGGATAGGTGATCACCCCAAAGTTCAGCCATGAAAGCCCATAGTTCGGATTGTACAAATTCACCCTACCAGTGAACGTCCTGCCACCCGCATTCACGAGACGGAAGGTCTTCTTCACCGTCGTGCCCATGGCCGGGCTGCCAAAGTCGATGACCTGAGCCGCCGGACCTGCGCCGACTTCTTCGAGAAAGAGGCTCGTCTCCGCCTCTGAGGCTCCTGCGATGAGATTGAGCAGATAGGGATTCGGATCAGCGCTGCCTTCGCTGATCTTCAGTGTCGCGCGATACGCCCCATTTTGCACAGGCAGAAAGCAAAGACGGAAACTAGCACTCGCCCCAGCGGCTAACTCAGTGATCGGGGCATCCAGCATTTTGAAATCAGGGCTGGCGGGCCCTTCTAAAGCCCAATTCAAGCCAGTCAAAGCGGCAGCACTCGTGTTTGTCACCGTGAACTGCCTCACCGTGATTTCGCCGATGCCCACCTCGCCGAAGTCTGTCGCGGAGCCGTCCTCAAGCACCAGCCCTGTATCCCGCTCAACCCTCAAAGGAGGCGATGCGACGACGACCGACGTGTCGGGTTCAGACTCCAGAATGATGGTGCGCAGGCTTTCGGCTGGCAGGGTCACCACTTCTGTTCGCTGTGGGTGGGCTCGATCCAAGGCCTGAGGAGATGAAGCCCAACGAGCGACGCATAACGGTGGCCCCGCCCTGAAGTGCACCATAATACCAACGGCCATTTCTTTGGAGACGGAAGCCGATCCATCCATAAGGACGATTAGCAAAAGGGCCCGAATAGGTGGTGGCTCCACCTCCTGAGGTATGAGATCCGCCCAAATTAAAACCCAGAGTAGTGCCCAGCACCGCCGTATCAGCCATCCAGGAGCCACCAGAAAAGGCAGACTCCACCGTGGCGGGTAAATGGAGCGACAGTAAATCGCGCTCCCCGGGTGCCGTCGTGACTAAAAACTCCATCCCCTGGCGTGGAGAGACCGTTGCCCCCGTGAAGTATGCCCCAGGGATGCTGTTGGTCATCCATGCATATCTTTCACCCGTCAGATCCATCACCCCATCAAGGTCGAGATCAAAATGGATTGTCCCCGCAAAGGGCCAGGGGCCTATCGGCAGAGCGCGCTTCACAGCATCTGCGTGAAGGATTTGCAGAGACAGAAGCCCAAGCAGGAGGAGTGGAAGTTCGCGCATTGGCAAAAACCAGCAGGTTGGTTGGACTGGTCACTTTCTCTTTGCAATTACCGGCGACTTCCTTACAAGGAAATTACATCGCGATGGAAATTGGCCGGACAACTGGGAGCACTCCCATTCGGGAGTTGGCGGCGTGAGATTTCGAGTTTTCCCAGCCCAAGAGCGATATGAGGGCAGTCTATCTCGGTTCATCTCCACGAGGTGATGTTGTCGGCCCATGTTCTTGGATCTCGGTCTGGCCCGGCAGAGAAGAGAAGGCTGGAGGCGGGAAGAATGAGGGGCTCCTCCGCTGAAGCTTCGGTTCGATGATCGCATCGGGGAAGTGCTAGGTGTTGGCCTGAACGGAAGCTCCAGGCAATGGCTTGACCCTGCGCGCCATGTCGGCTGTCATGGATTCATGTTCAGCATCACTCAACTCTGCAGAAAGCTATTCCGCGTCATCGGACTCACGGCGGCTATTGGAGGCCTGCTCGCTGTGATCGTGGGGTCGCTTTATTGGGAGGGAGTAAAGCAAATAACGAATCAGTACCTGACCGACTTTTATCGAGAGCAGCAAGAAAAGGCTGTCATACGCTTTGGAAAGAACCTGCCAGAAGTCGATGAGGTGAGACTCACGCTTCTTCACGAGGAACCGTCTGCGTCTTTCAACGAGACGTACAAGGCACCATCGCCGTCTGGCCAGTTGTACCATGTCATTAACCGAAGCACGCTGGTTGGAGATCAGGCAAGAGAGATTGCCACTCTTTGGCGTCAGTTGAACTGGGGCGAAAGTGCGGGAGCGGCTTGTTTCGAGCCACACCACGTCATTGAATTTCGTCATCAGGGCAGAATCATCTGCGAATCTGCCATCTGTTTTCAATGCGGGTATGTGACTCTACCTGTTTCTTGGGGATCACCCGTGGTCGGTGTTGTGTTCGGAGAGTTTCAGGATCGGAGAAATCCGATTCCCTACCCGCTTGAAGCAACTCTCAACGCACATCTGGGGAAGTACGTTCCCAAGCCTCGTCAGAATCGGCCTGAACAAGAATTGAAGATCAGTCGGTAAAACAAAAAGAGCCGCTTTCGCGGCTCTTTTGACTGGGTTGACCTTTATTGACCGGCTTGACGGCTCCTACAGTTCGTCTTCGACGAGTTCGATGTTCTTGCCGCCGATCTTTTCGAGGAGGGCTTTGGTGCCTTCCTGGCTGAATTTGGGGTCGCGGGCTTCGATGCAGACGAAGAAGCCGTCGTCGGAGAACTTGGCGAACTGCTTTGAAGCGAAGAGGGGGTGATTCAGGCGGGGCAGGCCCATGAGGGCGAGCAGGCCGAAGAGGGTGGTGAAGGCGCTGAACAGGATGGTCAGCTCAAACATCACGGGGAAGAAGGCGGGGAGTGTCCAGATGTCGGTGGGCTTTGCCTGGACGACGGTGGGGTAGGTTTCTGCGAGGGTCTGGAGGAAGCCGAGACCGATGCTGGACCAGAAGTTTGTCTGGGTGATGGTCTGAAGCGTGAAGGCGATGAAGGTGCCAGTCATGCCGCCGACGAAGACGAACTTGGGGAGGATGGAGCGGGGGTTGCCCATGGCATCATCCATGCCGTGGATGGGGAAGGGGGAATGGACATCCCAGCGCTGGTAGCCGGCGTCGCGCACCTTTTCGGCGGCGTGGTAGATGTCAGCCGCGCCGTCGAACTCGGCGAGGTATCCGTGGACTCGTTTCAATGTGGCACTCACTTGGATTTGAAATTTGAGATTGGTGATTTGAAATCCGAAAGACTAGGCGGCGGCGGCTTCGCGGGCGACATGGCGGTCAGGGTAGCCCATGAGGTCTTCCTCCTGGATGCCTTCTTTGCCGTGGTCGTGATTGTGGGCGTTGCTCTGCGGTAGGACGCCTTTGACTTCGCCGATGGCGATGACGGGGAGGAAGCGAAGGAAGAGCAGGAAGAGCATCATGAAGAAGCCGAAGGTGCCAAGGAAGGTGTATTTATCGACCCAAGTGGCCTCATAGGTGCGCCAGGAGCCGGGGGTGAGGTGACGCTCCAGGGTGGTGGCGATGATGACGTAGCGCTCGAACCACATGCCAGCGTTCACGCACATGCAGACGGCCATGACGACCCACAGGTTGTGGCGGAAGGGGCGATACCAGAAGAACTGCGGGGCAAAGACGTTGAACCCGAACATGAAGTAGTAGGCCCAGGTGGAGGGGCCGTAGAGGCCGCGGAGCTGGAAGGTCTGGAACTCGTATTTGTTCGCGCTGTAGTAGGCGACGAAGAACTCCATGCAGTAGGCGTAACCGACGATCGTGCCTGTGAGCAAGATGATCTTGGCCATGTTGTCGATGTGCTTTGGCGTGATGAGGTCGCCGAGGCCATAGATCTTCGACACGGGGATCATGAGCGTGAGCACCATGGCGAAACCGCCGAAGATAGCGCCAGCCACGAAGTAAGGCGGGAAGATGGTGGTATGCCAGCCTGGGACGACGGAGGTGGCGAAGTCGAAGGACACGACGGAGTGCACGGAAAGCACAAGCGGCGTGGAGAGAGCGGCCAAGAGCATGTAGGCGGTCTCGTAATGACTCCAGTGACGGTTGGCACCGCGCCAGCCGAGGGAGAAGATGCCGTAGAGAGTCTTGCGGAGGCCGGGCTTGCAGCGGTCGCGAAGGGTGGCGAGGTCGGGGACCAGACCGAGGAACCAGAAGACGGCGGAGACGCTGAAGTAGGTAGAAACGGCGAACACGTCCCAAAGGAGAGGCGATTTGAAGTTCTGCCAGATGGCGTTGGCGTTCGGGATGGGGGCGAGGAACCAGACCATCCAGACACGTCCGACGTGGAAGGCCGGGAAGAGACCAGCGCACATCACGGCGAAGATCGTCATGGCCTCAGCAGCACGGTTCACCGACGTGCGCCATTTTTGACGAGTCAGGAAAAGAATGGCGGAGATGAGGGTGCCGGCGTGACCGATACCGATCCAGAACACGAAGTTCGTGATGTCCCAGGCCCAAGCGACGGGCTGCTTTTGACCCCAGACACCGACGCCGGTGCTGATGAGGTAGATGAAGCAGAAGGCCATGAGGCCGGTCAGGAGCACGGAAGGAACAAAAAGCACCCACCAGAGGAGGGGCTGCTTGTTTTCCACGATGCCGCAGATGCGGTTCGTGATCCAGGAGTAGGAACGATTGTTGAGGACGAGAGGCTCGCGGTCCAGGATGCGGGGAGCACCGGTGTGAGCGTGGTCGTGGATGGTGGCTGCTTCGGCGGACATGTCAGCGTGAGTCGTG
>JBIKIA010000657.1:0-2916 GCA_044361885.1 Prosthecobacter sp.
TGGTGACGCTAGGGCGGCTGACGCTGGCATAGACGCCCACGCCTTCGCCTTCTGGCTGGAGTGCACCTGTATATTTGATCTTCGGAAGCTGGCTTACCGGGATGACGATGCCGTAGTGCAGCACGTTGAATCCTTTGAACCCGTCCACCCCGTTGCCGTCCTGGCCGAGGCCGTCGGCTAGGCTGCCGTTGTTGTCCAAAATACGAGCATCAAGCAGATCGAAGATGGCCGGCGTATCCGCATAGAAACCATCTTCACGCGGTCCGGCAAAGGTGCTGATACCGCTCGGCAGATCATAAACGGTCTGCTGCGTGTAAGCATCCAGAGCTTCGCGTGAGGTCGCTCCAGAGATGGCGCGCCCAGTCATCGGGTCGTTGTAGGACGGAGTTGTCCTCGCGCCTACATTCGGTGGAGCCACCTTGAGATCACGGCCAATCTGAGCGCCGCTGCGCGCCAGGGTGTAGGTTTGTGTGTAGTTCTGGCGGGCGTCACCGACTGTCTGAATCGGTCCGATCTCAGTGCCGCGACCGTAAGAAAGGATGGTGTTTGGGTTTTTCAGCCCAGGGCCGCCTGTTGGAGCGGCGGCAGAGAAACGGAAGTCATACTTTTGCAGCGACGCGCCAGTGACTGGATTGGCGATGTGGATAGAGTAAATGGCATCATTTGCGAATCGGTCATAGATCACGCCGTCTCCAGGTTCGGAAAAGGGACGCACACTCACCTCGACCACGAGCACTTTTTCGCCCGAAGGTCGCTGGCGGATGAAGGCATAGACATCCGTAAGATTGGCCTGCGGGTCCTGTTTGATCAGGGGAGCATCGCTGTGGCTGGAGGCACGGACGTTGGTGGAGTCCATCATGGCTGAGGCTAGGATGAGCAGCGTGCCGCGCCCGAAAATAGATCGGGTCAGGCAGCACCAAGGCTGAAGGGAGGAGATGGTGGTGGTTTTCATAGGAGTTGTGGTGTCACCGCCGATCGCGAAGCAAGAGCCTCCCATCCCGGCAGTCACCCCGAGGTGCGTCACCAGCCTCCGACTGGATTCAAACTCCCCATTTTTCTCTTGGCGCTCAGGGAGATTGGGAAAGAGTTTTTCCAAATTTGTGAAAAAACACCCCGCAAGTGCGTAGGTTTCCCCAGCTTGAATCGATACACCCTCATGACATCCCCCCTTCGTCATACTCTCCTGCTTAGCTCGGCCCTCCTTTCGTTGGCTGGAGTTGGCTTTGGAAATCCCGCACCTGCTGCCGCTCCGGCACCGGCAGCAGTTCCTGCCCTAGCACCGGTCGCTGCCCCAGCTCCCGTCGTCGCAGCAGCTCTCGCAGCCCCAGCGCATGTGGATTTCTCTAAAGTGCAGGCCGTGCTCGAAGCAAAATGCCTCGAATGCCACAACCCTTCCAAAGTGAAGGGTGAATTGCTCATGGATACCGCCGAGGCCATGCTCAAAGGCGGCGAAGGCGGCCCCGCGCTCGTCCCTGGCAAACCTGACGAGAGCAGTCTTATCAAGCGCGTCGTTCTCGCGGCAGATCACGATGACATCATGCCTCCAAAAGGCGGACCGCTTGCGGCGAACGAGGTCGCTTTGCTCAAGCAATGGATCGCTGAAGGCGCCAAGTGGCCCCAAGGTCTTGCGTTGCGATATAAATCACCAGCTGAACAAAAGGCGCTCGCCGCCCTCACTGAGAAGCTGCCTGCGCTCACGAAGGTGGAGATCTTCCCGGACAAATACACGCTCGAAACTCAGCGTGACTCCCACCGCGTGATCGTCATGGCCACCTTCAATGATGCGACGACTCGCGATGTCACCCGCTTCTCGAATCTGCGTGTCGCTGATAGCAACATCGCCAAGCTCGAAGGCGATGTTTTGAAGCCCGCCGCTGATGCCGGCAGCACCGAGGTCCTTGCTGACATCGGCGGTCAGACCGTGAAGGCCGTCGTCGCCATCAAGGATGGTAAAAAAGACCGCCCCATTTCCTATCACCTCGATGTCATGCCAGTCTGGCTGCGCGGTGGTTGTAATCAGGGTGGCTGCCATGGCGCTGCTCGTGGAAAAGATGGCTTCCGCCTCAGCCTTTTCGGCATGGACCCCGATGGTGACTACATCCGCATCACTCGCGAGATGGTCGGCCGTCGTGTGAATCTTGCCATTCCTGAGGAAAGCACGCTCGTCGAGAAAGCCATCGGTGCCGTCCCACACACTGGCAACCAATGCTACACACCCGAGTCGAAGTACAACAAAGACATCCTCGAGTGGATCAGCAACGGCGCGCAGAACGACCAGCCTGACATCGCCAAAGTCACTGGCATCGAACTTTTCCCGAAACAGGTCGTCCTTGAAGGCGCTGGCAACACTCAGCAGTTCACCGTCCGCGCCACCTACTCTGATGGCACCGACCGCGACGTGACCGACCTCGCGCTCTTCATGTCGAACAACGACCCCACGGCCTCCATCAACAAGGAAGCCCTCGTCACCAGTGGTGATCGCGGCGTTGCCTTCGTGCTCGCCCGATTCAATGTTTATAGCGTCACTTCCCAGGTGCTCGTCATCCCAGACAAGCTCAAGTATGACCGTCCGAAGCTCGCGGAGACGAACTACATCGATCAGCACGTCGATGAAAACCTCCACAAGCTGCGCATCCTGCCCAGCGGCATCTGCACGGATGAGGAATACGTCCGCCGCGCCTACATCGACGTCATCGGCATCTATCCCCCGCCTGCTGATATCCGCACCTTCCTCGCTGACCAGAATCCGAAGAAGCGTGAAGCTTTGATCGACACTCTGACTCAGCGCAAAGAGTTCACCGAACTCTGGGTCATGAAGTGGGCTGAGCTGCTTCAGATCCGCTCCGCCATCAATAACAACCAGCCACCCTTCTATAAAAACGCGCTCCTCTACTACAACTGGATCGCTGACCGCAT